>QMTJ01000133.1 GCA_003651045.1 Thermoplasmata archaeon
ACTCCGCAGGAGCAGATGAAATAATATCAACAGATACAATACAAAGCGACTTCAGCAAAGTAAAAATAGCACCCACCATAGCAAAAATCATCACCACCATAAAAAAATAACTCTACGTTTTTTCAAGAAAAAAAACTTCTACCTATACCAAATTTTAACCAAAAAAACCAAGATACATGCAAAAAAAACATATTAAGATAAAACAATAATTTTAGACTTTAGATAAGTTATTTATAATACTATGGATTTACGGTTGTAATCAAACCCCCTACCACTTTATTATTAAAAACATTAAGTTTAGGTGAATACTAAAATGAGGAAAAGAGCACAAAGACGTTTTAAACCTCAAATAGAAGAAACAAGAAGACATACAATAGAGCGAGATAGAACAACAGCTGAAAAAAAACCATTACGTTTTAAAAAAAACTGGTGGATACCTTTAGCTCTTATCGCTATATTCCTACTCGTACTATTTTACAACTCATATTTTAACATTACAAGCGACATAGCTATTAACCCAGAGGGTAAAGGACTTGAGAAATACTATCTCTCAGGTCCAGATCCCTATTACAACCTACGTCACATCAAAGGAACATATGAAACAGGACGTTACCCGTATTACTCAGAACTTGACCCCTTGTTAAACTACCCGTTAGGCGCGACAGGTGGCCGTCCTCCTCTTTTCAACATGATGGCACTAGGTTTTAGTCGGCTATTAACACCATTCATGAGTGAATTAGATGCTATTGGTAGAGCTATGCAGTTTCTACCAGCACTCTATGGCGCTCTAATAGTATTCCCAGTATATTTCATAGGTAGAATACTTTTTAACAAAAAAGCAGGGCTTATCGCAGCGATGTTTATACCTCTTATACCCATCCATCTAGGATCTGGTCACGGCTCTGCATATTCCCTATTTGACCATGACTCATTCAACCTTCTACTATATTTCTCAACGTTTTTATTCCTTATTCTAAGTATTAAAGAAAAAAAACCAGTTAAATCAATTCTCTATGCTATACTAGGCGGGGTGCCTCTTGCTGCTCTTTCTATGACATGGTTTGCTGCTCATTTTCTATATGTTGTCATAGGAGTGTACGCTGTTGTACAGATGATATTTGATATTTTTACAAACAAGATCGAGTTTAAAATTTTTAGATCTACTTCGATTATTCTACTAACAGGTTATCTCATATCTTTACCTGTTTTATCTGCTAGACCAAGTGGTTTTACTTTTTCTCTTCCGTTTTTTATATGTATCGGTGTTATAGTTTTTGGTATAATCTACTATTTATTTGGTCGTCTCAGGATCCCTTGGACGTTGTCACTACCTATTGTTTTTTCAGTAGGCGGCGTTGCTTTAGCTTTACTTTATTTTATTAACGTATTAGCTAAGTCTTTTCCTTTTCTTTCACCTCTTAAAAGGCTTTCGACTATATTGTTCGGTAGCGGTATTTATGGCAGTAAGGTTTCTGGTACTATCGCAGAGGCGAACACATATGGTATTAGCCGTACTGTTATGTCTTTTGGCCCTACTCTCTATTGGTTAGGTTGGGCTGGTTTTGTTTTACTATTATGGTATTACTACAAGGATAAACGACGTAGGGATTATCTCTTCCTGATTATTTTATTTGTTGTAGATGTTTGGCTTACTGGTACTGCTGGTCGTTTCCTTAATGATATGGTTCCATTAATTGCCATACTTGGTGGATGGGTAACCTGGATCGTAGTAAGTAAACTTGATTTTAAACAGATGTTGAGGAATATTAAAAGCGCTGGTGGTGGTTTTCATGGTATACGTCGTGGTGTAAAAATCCTTCATATTGTTGGTATACTTTTTATTACTTTTCTTGTTATTCTCCCAAATGTTTTTATAGCTCTTGACGCAGCGGTGCCAAATAAGGTTTATCAGAAGGAAGATGGTAACTGGAGTAACCTTAAATGGGATATGTTTGGTGAAAACTATGTTGGAGTATTTGGATTGGGTGTTGGTAAAGAAGCGTATTGGTGTAACGCCTTGGACTGGCTTCGAGAACATGATACAGATATACCTAAATCTGAGGATAGACCTGCTTTTATATCATGGTGGGACTATGGATTCTACGAAGTAGCGTTAGGTGGTCATCCTACTGTAGCTGATAACTTCCAGGATGGTATACCACCTGCTGCTAATTTCCATACTGCTATTGGTGAAAAAGAAGCAACTATAGTTTTTATCATTCGACTACTAGAAGGTGATATGAAAGACAATAATGGGAAAATCTCAGAGGATGTAAAAAAAGCTTTTAATAAATATCTTAGTAAAAACGATACAAAAACATTAGTAGGATGGTTAGAGAACCCTACGACTTCACCATCATATGGTACCCCTATTGGGGAGATGTATGATAAAAACCTTAGTAAAGAACACCCTGTAGGTGAACAATATAGTATTAATGCTGTGTATCATGATGTTATAGATTTTCTTACTAATGGAGAAAACTATAGTTTATCTGATGAAGAGATCACTTGGTTGTATCATGATATTCAAAATATCACGGGTTATAGTATCCGTTATTATGGTGTTGAAGGATATGATATGCAGATTTTTAACATATTCGCGTACTTGGCTGATAAAAGTTTGCTTTTAGCTGGTGCACCTGAAGACGATTTTATTAAAATATACTATGTAGGGTATAAGACTGATTCTACAGGGAAGAATATTATAGAACGAAACCTTCATTTCACTTCTGATGAGCTTAAATCTATGGATATCGGCGAGAGGAGATATATACATATTACTGGTACAGATCAAGTGTTTAAAGATCCTTATTTTGATACAATGTTTTATAGGACATATATTGGTTATAATGAGACTGATCAGCAGGGTAAAAAAACTATTCCAAAACGTGGTCATATCCAGCTACCTTGTTTGGGTATGAAACATTTCTATGGTGAGTTTATCTCTGATCTTACAAAATACCCATATTATAATACTGGTAGAGCAGCTGTTGTTATAGCTAAATATTATGAGGGTGCATATGTTAATGGTACTGTTTTGTTTAAAAACGTTCCTATAAATAATTCAGAAGTAGTTGTTCAGAAAAACCTAAGTTATACAGGTAATTTCACAGTACCTATTGATCATGATAGTTACAAGATAGTTTCTGATGAAAACCCAGAGGGTAGATTTAACTTGTTAGCTGGTGCAGGGTGTCGCCTCCAAGTTCGTAGAAACCTTGGATTGGGTTCTTTTACTTTGAAAAATGTTACTTTTAATGGAGTTAATGGTTCAGATTATGCTCCGATAACTGATGATGATGCAATGCGTAGACCGGATTCTAATTATGAACGTTTCTTAAATATTACAATAGACCCTGCGAATGTTACTGGTTATGTTTTTGTTGATAAAGACGATGATAACGTGTTTAACAGTTCAGTTGATCAACCTCTTTTTTCAAATGTGTTACTTAGGATGTCTGAGATAACAAAGTTTACAAGAGATGAAAGAGGAAATGAGAGAGTTGAATTCGGTAATTACTATTCTTTACCAATAGATAAAAATGGTTCATATGAAAAAACAGGTTTACTCCCTGGTTACTATAGACTAGTTTTATATGATAATAATAGTTTTATTCTCTCCCTGGTTGATAGTGCTTTTTACTCAGGTAATACCAGTTTGAATATTTCAAAATGTAAAACAGCTGGTTTAGAAGGAATAGTTTATTATGATGAAAACTCTGATAATAGTTATAACCCTGGTGAAGAAGTTAAAAAAGCAAAGGTTACACTTTATCATGTATTCCGGGATGAAAACGGTAATGTGATACAGGAGTCTCCTGTTGCAAATACTACTACAAAAGATGACGGGAGTTACTCGTTTAAATCAATAGTTCCTGGGAAAATAAATGGTATGAATCTCAACGAGTACTCAATTAAAGTTGAAAAAACACCTGTGTATCAATCAGTTAAGGAAGGTGTGTACCCTGAGGAAAATAAAACAATGACGTATAATATCTCCGTGGGTTTAACACCTGTTAAAGTGAGTGGCAATACAACCTTTAATGGAAACCCAGTTGATAACGTCCTTGTTGAGTTTACACCTGATGAAACTGTTGAGAATAATACAGCAGAGAAGAAACAGG
>QMTJ01000134.1 GCA_003651045.1 Thermoplasmata archaeon
AGGTACCCTATTGTATTTACTACTTCAGCAAGTGCAGGTGTAATATTCGTGGGATTAATTCTTTTCACAGAGACAGGGAGATATAAATTTTTAGTGTTCTTATCAGTTTTTATACCACTTTATGCACGTCTACAAAAAGAAGATGTATTGGATCAATTTGTTCGAGGGCAGATCTATGGTTGCATTAAAATGCATCCTGGCATCCACTACAATCAGATCAGAAGAGATTTAAATATCAAAAATGGTACATTATCGTATCATCTCAGGGTTCTTGAAAAAACAGAATTGATAAAATCTCGGAGAGAAGGGTTAAGATACAGAGCTTTTTATCCTACTAGTATGAAGTTCCCCGAGAAAGAAAGATATAGGTTAACAGAACTTCAGACTAATATTTTGGAAATAATTAAAAAACATGATGGTATTAGTCAGAAAGAGATAGCCAATATTCTAAAGAAAAAACCTCAAGTTATTAATTATAACATAAAAGTTTTGAAACAGGCAGGCTTAATTATTTCAAAAAAAATCTCACGGAAAACACTATGTTACAGTAATAACACAGTAGATGAAGAAAAAATTTAAAGAAATTAATGATCAAAAAAATGCTCCAAAATTAGTATATAAACCTTTTATTATAATTTATTATAAAGGAGTAGAAGCATAATGGTATATTAATAATATCTTGTCTCATGAAAAACATTATGGAGAAAGGATGAATCTATGAAAAAAAAGATTAATAGTTTTCATACAAAAATGATTATAATACTGGTATCATTGTTGATAGCGAATAGTGTACATGTAGTGGATAGCAAGAGTTCACAAAAAACCAATAGTTCGATCCACAGGATTGATCTCTCTCAGATGACATCTATATACGTGTATCCATCAAAGGTATATTCTGGGAAATTTCATGTTTCTTTTTCTAACTATACAGAAAAGCCGAAGGTTAACAATTTAATAGATGAAAAAACAAAAGGGTTTTTTGTTTCAGAATCAGTAAACGAAATAGAAGATAAATGTAAATATAAGATAAATGCTACTGGTGAGGCAAAACCTTTAATTGATTTAGAGAAAATTAGATACCCTAGATCACCTCAAAGTGAACAGTTTGTTATGATAGTAGATAAAAACCATGATATACCTTTTAATAAAAAAATCATGGAATCTGATAACTTTGATTTTATTGTTGTAGAGACCGATAACTTAACCAGGTATTTGAATAATGAACATGTTGTAAAGATTTGCGATGTTAAACATCTTAAGAATTTTATAAACTATTCAAAGGAGATTCTTAGAGTTGAATCTGAAGAAAAAATAAAAAAACTACAGCTAAGAAAAAACATACATGACGTAATAGATATACCACAGTTAATTGAATATATGGAACATGAGGATTGGGATGTTCAACCTGGTCAGGCTTCATGGTATCAACAGTTTGTCACTCCTTACGATTCTGAGGTTCAAAAATTGAGTAGATTAATTACCACACCTGAAGAAGCATATTCTTTAGCAGTGAACTGGCTCTGGGTTTCAGATCAAAAACTACATAACAAGATGGAAAAATGGCTTCATCCAAGGGAATTTATAGCTGATACTTCAAGTTATCCAACGAATCCTGCTCCCGGTAGAATAGTAAGTGATTGCTCGGAGCAGGCTAACACTTTAGTGTCTATATTACGAGCCATAGGTTTTGCACCTCAGGATGTGAGGGTTGCACTGGGAAAGGTAAATTTTGGAGGAGAAATTGGTGGTCATGCTTGGGTGGAAATAAAAGAAAACGGGAGATGGATGGTTTTAGACCCTACATGTGGCCCATATTTTGATGAGGAAAAAAACATGGTTGTAAATAGGGATGGTGTAAACTACTATTATTGGAGATATCATCCATACCCTATTGAGGAAATATGGATATATTACAATGATGTATATTTCACAGATAAAAATGAAGAGGTTGCACCAGGATGGTCTACACATTATGATGTGTTCACTGAATCTGACCTGTATGCAGGGTTTGTACCTACTGAGAGACATATAGAAGACACATCAACAGCATTATTTGTTGTAGCTTCTTTTATAATAACAGTAGTTTTTCTGTTTTTCATTTATTGTAGTTACAATAAAAAGAAGGTGTTTACTCAGAGGAAAAAAAGATGAAATTATCATTGGGTATCCTTTTACCTCCACCAGATTAGGAGAACTTTTTGTTCTCCTACTCTTTTTTTTCAAATCCTGTAAAACAAAAAATTTTTAGAAAATGATTAAAAACAATAGAGGATTTAATGCAGATTTATGAAGAAATTAATTACGATATGTGGGAGTGACACAGGAGATGAAAATTTATCTAATTATGCATTAGATGTTGCTGAGAAAATAGGTAGGTTAATTGCACAAAAAAATGGTGTTATAGTATGTGGCGGTCATGGTGGAGTGATGGAGGCAACGTGTCGTGGTGCTAAAGAAGAAGGTGGTACAACTGTTGGTATACTACCTTATACGAAAGATGAAGCAAATAAATATATTGATATCGCTATTCCTACAGGTATCGGTAACATTAGGAATTTTTTAGTAGTAGCTGCCGGTGATGTGGTTATAGCTATTGGTGGACGTTGGGGTACATTGAATGAGATATCATATTGTATGATAACAGGTAAACCTCTTATCCTAGTTAAAGGAACAGGTGGTTGTGTAGATGAGATAATTAATGGTAGTTTAATGCAAAACATTGAAGCGCACTATTATGTTGCTATTTCTGCTGAAGATGCAGTGGAGAAAGCTTTCGAGTTAATATAAAACCAAAATTTAATATTCCCTATTTTATATTCCCAAGAAATGGGTTGTACTAAATATGAGAGAATACAAAATTAAAAAAGGATATAACCCGGATATCGGGATGCTTGTTGAAAAATACTTTGGAGTAACAGGTGACATCTATAAGGGGATGGAGTTTGAAGTAGATGGAATCGGTAGAATCAATATGAAACATGATAAGAACATTTTATTTGTAGACATTGAACCACCGAAAAAACCAAGTGGCGACTATAGTATCATTAGAAAATGGAATGATTTCCTCTACGAGGCAACAGGTTTTACGTCTAAAGAACGGAAAAAAGATTTAAGCAAGGTAAAATAAAAAAAGGTTGTTTTGAAAAAAAGACTTTACTTCTATATACTTCTACATGTTCTCTTTTTTTTATTTTTTTACTTTCTCCCAGTCTTCTAGGAATCTTTTTATCCCGACATCAGTTAGAGAATGTTTCACCATTTTTCTGAGTACACTTGGTGGAACCGTTGCTATATCAGCACCGATTCTTGCTGCTTGTATAACATGTATAGGATGACGTATACTTGCTACAATCACTTCTGTTTCAATATCATAGTTGCAAAATATTTCCATTATCTCTTCTACTATCTGCATTCCCTCTTGCCCTATATCATCCAACCGTCCTATAAAAGGGCTAACGTATGTAGCTCCAGCTTTTGCAGCTAGTAACGCTTGGTTTGCAGAGAATACAAGTGTTACATTTGTTTTTATTCCCATTTTGCTAAGTTGTTTTACAGCTTTTAACCCCTCTGATGTCATAGGTATTTTTATCGCTACATTTTTTCTGTATTTCTCTGAGACTTTTGATACGAGTTGTTTTGCTTCTTTTACCATGTCATCTGCTTTTTCACTGACTACTTCCAAGCTTATAGGTCCATCTACGATTTTGAATATTTCTTCTATTATTTCATTAAATGATCTACCTGTTTTTGCAACAAGTGTAGGGTTTGTTGTTACACCATCTATTATTCCCCAGGAGGCTAGTTCTTTTATTTCATCGAGATCTGCCGTATCGATAAATATTTTCATATAGTCTTTCTCACCCAACAGGTGGTATTATGTTTTTATTCATAACTTTTTGGGGGATAGCGAGACAAAAAAATTGTAGAAAAAATTTTATGCAAAGATGATGAACATGTTTGGATATATTTAAAAAAATCAAAACATATATATATCTAAGTATACATTACGTTTTTTTGTGGTGGATGGGATATGCCTCTAACAAGGAAAGCCCGAGTAGTAGGTAGTAGTTTAGTA
>QMTJ01000135.1 GCA_003651045.1 Thermoplasmata archaeon
AGCATAGATGTCCCTGATCTTTCAAGACCAGAAACGATGTAGTTTGTTTTTTTATCTAAAATCATTTTTATTTCTCACATCCACCTGTTATTTTATATTAGATTCATTTCTTCTAGTTTTTTTAATACTAATTCTGCGCTTTCTTCTACTGAGTATTGATCTGTATCTATAACAAGTTCTGGGTTTTCTGGTTCCTCATATGGTGCACTTATTCCTGTGAAGTCTTTTATTATTCCTTCTCTTGCTTTTTTGTAGAGTCCTTTTGGATCTCTTTTTTCACATGTCTCAAGAGATGCCTTTGTATAAACTTCGATGAATCGATCGTTGCCTACAAGTTCTCTACAAAAGTTACGGTATTTCTTGTATGGTGAGATAAAAGCAGTTAAAGTAATTAAACCTGCATCTACAAAAAGATTTGCTACTTCTGAGATACGTCGTATGTTTTCGTTTCTATCCTCTGGTGAGAACCCTAGGTTTTTGTTAAGACCATGTCTTATGTTATCTCCATCTAGAACGTATGTTAGTTTTCCCATTTGATGTAGTTTGTATGCTACTTCATTAGCGATTGTTGATTTTCCACTACCTGATAGTCCTGTGAACCATATTACTATTCCTTTTTGTTTGAGTAGTTTTTCTCGGTCTTCCCTGGTTACTTTATGTTCATGCCATACAATATTTGTTGCTTTTTTTTCTATCATTTTTTCTATTCCCATCCTGTTTTTTTTTATTTTTTCAAAAAATCTATTAATTCTATTACAAAATCATCTGTTTTTTCTTTGGGAACTATTGCTCCTAGTACTTCTTTTTTACCACCGCATTTGAAACCAAGTTCTTTTCCACGTTTTATCATGAGTTCCATGTTTTTATTGTTGCTGCGTGTATATATTTGATCCATGTTGTTGAAAAAACCTGTGTTGATAATTAGTGTGTTTTTACCAGTGTTCCATGCTATTTTACGTGTTATTGTTGATATTATGTTATAGGGTGTGTTTATTTTTTTGAAAACAATAGCGTTGTTTATTTCTTCATGGGGTTGATCTAGTATTTTTTGTATTTCCTTGTTGAGTTTTTCAAGGTTTTTATTCCATTTTTCGTTGTTGAGTATGTCATCTGGTGAGTCTATTGTGAGTAGTTTCTTTGGTGCTTCTTCTACTGCTTTTTTATCTCCTATTTTGTAGTTTGTATCTATTAGGTATACCATTTTTAGTAAATCATTAAATGTTAGATGGTTTTCTTTGCAGAAATCTGTTATTATCTTGTAGAAAACGGGGTTGTTTTTTATTTTTTGTTCATGGTCACCGATTATTCCGAGTATTGCGTATATGTTGATAGGGTTGTTTAAATAGGTGTTTATGATCCAGCTAGCAGAAGGATGTTTGTCTGGGTTTTCTCCTTTGATTATAGGGTTATGATGATATGCTTGTTTTATTTCTTTTCCTAGGTGGTGGTCGAATATGAGTATTTCTGATTTTTTTGCTAGTTTTAGTATGTTGTCTTCTGGTAATGACATGTCCGCGATTATTATGTAATCGTATTTTTTTGAGTACTCTTGTAGTTCTTTTTTTGTTAGGTAGTAGTTTCCTAGTTCTGGTGTTTTGTTGTCTATGTTTTTGTCGTGTAGGTGTTTGAGTAGTAGTGTAGCTGAGCATATGCCGTCTGTGTCCCAGTGGTGTATGATTAGTCCTTTTCCTTGTAGTTTTTCCAGTATGTTTTTTTCCATACTTTTTTTTACTCCTCAGGGTTGTTTTGTTTTTTATTTTACAAATGGTTCTTTGAATTGTAGTATGGTTTCTGCTACTTCTTTTCTCATCATGTCTTCTGGTGGTGTTTCTCCGTTTCTTAGTATTTCTCGTATTTTTTTTCCGCTGAAGTTTATATGGTATTTTTGGTCATGTGGGCATATTTTGTCGTTTACTACAGCGTTGCATTTTGTGCATCTTGAGAATGATCTGAAGAAGATGGGTGTTATTCCTATGTCTGGGAATTCTTCGAATATTTCGTGTGCATCGTAGGGTCCGTAGTAGTTTCCTACTCCTGCGTGGTCTCTTCCTACTATGAAGTGTGTGCATCCGAAGTTTTTTCTCATTATTGCGTGGTGTATTGCTTCTCTTGGTCCCGCGTATTTCATTGATGTTCTTAGTATGCTCATTACTGCTCGGTTTTTGAGGTAGTAGTGTTTTATTAGTGTTTCATATGCTTTTAGTATGACTTCGTCTTTGAAGTCTCCAGTTTTTTTCTTCCCTATTATTGGGTTTATGAATAATCCATCTACGAATGTGAGAGCTGTTTTTTGTACGTATTCGTGTCCTATGTGTGGTGGGTTTCTTGTTTGGAATGCTACTATTTCTCTCCAGTTTTTTTCTTTGAATAGTATTCTTGTTTCTTGGGGTGTTAGGTTGTATTCGTCGAATTTCCGTGGTTTGGTTTCAAGTAGTGTTATTTTTCCTCCGATGAGTTTGGGTTTCATGTTGTATATGTTGTTTACACCGGGGTGGTTTTTGTCTAGGGTTTTATAGATTGCTTGTGCTATTGTTTTTTTGTCGTAGGTGTAGATTTCTTCTATGTCAAGTGTTGCCTTTACTCCTATTTCTTTGTTTGTTAGTAGTATTGTGTCATCTTCTTTTATGTTGTTTAGTTGTTTTTCATCTGCATCTAGTAGTATGGGTATTGTCCATGGTGTATCATCTGTGAGTCTTTTGTGTATGATTATGTTTTCTAGGTCGTCTCTGTTTTGGAATCCTTCTAGTGGTGAGAATACTCCATGTGCTATGTTTAGTATGTCTTCTGCTTGGTTTGTGTTTATTTCTATTGTTTGTAAGTTTTTTGTGTCGATTTGTTTTTTTGTTGTTCTATCGATTAGTTTTCCTCCGTGTGGTTTTGGCATTTTGTTATATCACCCCATTTTTGGGTTTTTTTAGTCCAGGTATCCTAGCGCTCGTAGTCTTTCTTTTATTCTTTCTTCGTCTTCTTTGGTGAATGCTTCATCGGTTTTTTCTTCTTCTATTCCCGCTAGTATTTCTCTTAGTACGTATGTTACATAGGATGATACGTTTGTGAATCCTGTCCCTTCTATGCGTTTTTTGATTTTTTCTGCTAGTGGTGTGGGTATTGATATGGTTGTGTATTTTTTTTCTATTTTTTCTCCTGCCATTTATAACACCTAACTATATATAATCATATATCATTATATGTAATTATATCTAATTGCAAAAGTGGTATTTAAAACTTATGAAAAAAATCATTTTTTAAACACGAAACGTGAAAAAACTATCAAAACCAAACCAACAAAAGAAATAATATTTGGTACATAAAAAACCGGTAACAAAAAAAGACCTAAAATAGAACCCAACACAGCAAAACCCCATCTCCTCCTCAACAACGCAAATACCCCAGTAACAAATAAAAACAAACAAAAAACCAATTCAACTATGAATAAACCAATAAGATAAAACTGGTTTACATCTACAAAAACAAAACTTAACAACATAAACGAATACAAAAAACCATTAACTAAAGCATTTATAACTAAAATAACGCCAGCGATTCTTGGTAATATCTCTAATTTTTTTCTGTATTTTCTCTTCTTCAAATCCTCTTCAATAGGTCCAAAAAAACCTATGACAAATAACGCTACCCCAGCGAGTAACAGTAAAATTGTGTGATAAAAACTTAAAAAAATTACAAGAATACCAGTGACAAATAACACAAAACCTAGAGACATTGCAGTGTTTTTCATAAATTTTTTATCTATATATTTATAGTCTTCTTCATTTTCTTTTAAAAAATCTGTAACGCACTTTTTTTCTTTATCAGATAAACTTGTAGTCTGAACAGATTTCATATCATCTTTTTTATAATATATTTCTTTATTTTGTTCAAGTTCCTTTAAAAAATTTTTATAATTTTCAACATCGTCAAAGATAATTGGTGATCCATGGTATCCGCAGTCTCTGCAAACATAGTTGTCAAAAAAACCTGTTAATACTCCTTCTTTCAATCTACCTTGGAATATCCTTGTACTTCCACATTTTGGACAAGCAGTTATTTCCATAGTG
>QMTJ01000136.1 GCA_003651045.1 Thermoplasmata archaeon
GATAACGCTACGGTTAATGGTGTACCATGTGAACCTACGGTTTCTCCAGATGGGAAACTATTAACATGGTATTTTGGAGTTTTACCAGTAAATGAAACTATTGAGATTGAGTTCGAGGCCTATGTGGTAGGTATGCCATGTAGTGAGGATGTTAACTGGGTTGAAGCCGTTGGAGAGGGTCCCTGCGAACAGATGCCTTCAGATATAGATTCTGCAATAGTTCATGTAAATGGTATGTGTATGGAAAAAGAAGTCTGGGATGAAGAGTTACAGGCTTGGATGGAGGAAACTACGCAAGAGATTGGTAAAACAGTAAGGTTCAGGATCAGGATAATGTATTTTGGTGATTATAAACTATATAATATTAAAGTTAGAGACGAGTTACCGTTATGTCTTGACTATGCAGATAATGCTATTCCTGAGGAACCTGAAGTGTCTGATGATGGAAAAACACTGTGGTGGAATCTAAGTGAAGAATATGAGTTATATGATGGAGAAAGCCTTATCTTAGAATTTGATGCCCTAGTTAGCAGTAGCAACTGCGAACCATGCTACAACTGGGCGAATGTTACAGCAAATGAATGCAGTGGTGAGATACTGTATTGGGATGATCCTGCGACGGTGATTCCAGAGTGTGGTTTATATGCGGATGCTGGTGGACCATATTATGGTACAATTGATGAGGATGTAGAAATAACTGGTTCAGCATCAGGTGGTGAGCCACCATATACTTATTACTGGGATTTAGACGACGATGGAGAATACGATGATGCCACTGGTGCAACAGTTAGTTGGTCATGGGATGAACCAGGAGATTATGTAATATGGTTAAAAGTAATCGATGATGAAGACAACACTGCTACAGATTACGCCTTTGTAAACATAGTTAAAGAAAACAATCCACCAAATAAGCCAGAGAAACCAACTGGACCAGCTGCTGGCAAACCAGGTGTATCGTATACCTATACTTCTTCTGCTGTTGACCCTGATGGTGATAATGTGTATTACTGGTTTGACTGGGATGATGGTACTAGTAGTGGTTGGAAGGGACCATATAACTCTGGCGCAACAGTTAGTGTTTCACATGTTTGGTCATCAGCAGGAACGTACCAGGTGCGGGTGAAAGCAAAAGATATACATGGTGAAGAAAGCCCATGGTCAGATCCACTCAGTGTTAGCATGCCCAGAAGTAGGTTTATACAGCAACATCTATTTTTACTGAAAATTCTAAATAGATTATCAGAGACATTCCCATGGATAAAACAATTATTTAAACTGTAACGGGAAAAAAATAGAGAATAAAGCAACTTCAACTCTCATTTCATTCTATTTTTTTTCAATGAAAAATTCACATGGTTTTACATAGTAATTATTATATACTTTTTATTAGATTGATAAATTGATAAGTGTAAGGGGAGGTAAAAGAAATATGGAAAAAACATGGTGTATTTTAATAGTTGGAGTTTTAATAATAGGTGGTATAAACGCTGTGGGTCTCAGCATTCAGAACATGAACAACAGTAGTTATGGAAATGTTTCTATTCTATCAGATGAAGAAGATCAATCTATGACCTATTGCGAGGGAGCTATACCTATCGGTCAAACTGATATCATAGGTTCATTAGTTAACTTATCTCTTGCTCAATCGTTTACGCCGAAGAAAGAAATACTCACAAGAGTATTTTTATACATGGGTAAAAACTCTACGACTTCATATCCATGTGTAGTAGCTATTAGATCTAATCTCTATGGTCCAGATCTCACTGTTGCTGAGAGAGATCCAGATGCTTTCCCTGTATATAACCCTGAGTATCCAACTGAAAACTTGAGTTGGATAGAGTTTGATTTCATGGATATACATGTTAACATCGGTGGGACATATTATATCGTGATATATACAGCTAATCAAACTGATAACTACTATTATGAAGGTGGTAACGGTTCAGATATGTACCCATATGGTGATGCGTTCTTCTCATTTGATGATGGTGAAACATGGCAGATAATTGAAACACCAGAAGGTGGAGCTGATGGTTGTTTCATAACCTATGGTAGAAACAATTCTGCACCAGTGACACCGATCATTAAAGGATCAACACTTGGGATTCCAGATGTTGAATATTACTACATTGTCACAACATTTGATCCAGATGATGATGATGTTTATTACTATATAGACTGGGGTGATTACACTAACACTGGTTGGGTTGGACCATATGAGTCAGGTGAAAATGTAACCTTTAATCATACATGGAATGCAGCAGGGACATATACAATCATGGTTAAAGCTAAGGATCTTTATGGTCTTGAAAGTTCATGGCCGGGTGTACTTGTAGTAGTAATTAGTAACCCACCGAATCAACCGGATAGACCTAGTGGAGCTACCAGGGGTAAACCAGGTGTGTTATATACTTATAGTTCTTCTGTTGTTGACCCTGATGGAGACCAGGTTTATTACCTCTTTGATTGGGATGATGGAACTATTAGTGGATGGCTTGGTCCTTATGACTCTGGTGAAACAGTTAATGCTTCTCATAGTTGGAGCAACAGAGGTAGTTATAGTGTCAAAGTAAAAGCTAAAGATGTATACGGTTTTGAGAGTGTCTGGTCAGAACCATTATCTATTACTATGCCTAGAAGTAGAACAATAAACATTCCACCGTTGAAATACTTGGAACAGTATCTACAGATGTTTCCAGTGTTGAAACAACTACTCTTTAAACTTCTATAAACCCTCTTTTTTCTTTTTTTTTACGGGTTAAACATAAAAAAATGTTAAATGTCCAATAGTTTTTTTATTTGAAGGTTTTATAGTTGATATATTACTAAAAAACCTTGTTTTTCATCCAGGTTTTTATCCCATGAACCGTCTCCATTGTTGTCATAAAAAATATAGACTTTATCGATGTATACAGGTTTATTGATATCAATATAAAATGGTTTCAAAGCAAATGATTTATTAGCAGTATCTCTTAAATTGTTTAGATAGTTTTTAACACTGCTTATATGGGTTTTTTTAATAGGATCTGATTCCTCTCCATAGCAGCTATATGTTGTGTTTAAATAGATGTGGAGTTCTTCTCCATTTGTCCAGTTTTCTCCTGTTTGCCTTAGCCAGGGTTTCCTAAGGAATGATTCTTTAATAGATAGTTTATTTCTCCAGTTTCCTTCTGATTCTACAATGATGTATTCAGTGGATATGCTAACGTTGTACCGGTAGTTTTTATCTGGGAAATAAAATACTGTAGTGTTTTCGAAAAATCTTGAATCCATTCCTTCTACAAGTGTTGAAAAACTATTTGCAATGTTTCTCAGCTCAGCGGTTTTATACCAGTCGTTAAAAAATAGAAATGAGAATACTGCTGATAGAAGTATCCCTGTTGCTATTATCAATCCTATCTGGGATAATGTTAAACCCATGATGCCTTTATCATTGACTATAAACCTTGACATATGTTTTACCTCTGGTTTTTACAAGTTCCAGGTTTAGATTATAGTTACCAGGTTTAAAAACTGCAAAGTTATCTGTTGATTTACCTGAAAACCTTGCGTTAGAAGAAAAACTATATAGTGTTCCATCGTTCATCACGAAATAATAGTTATTACTCGTGTTTTCATTGAGTTTGAAGTTATTTGGTTCTGCTAAACCGTTTATGGGCATGCTACCAAAGACGACAAAACTCATTGAATCTGGGAATTCAATATGGATAGCTACAAGTGTTCCTTCATCAGCGTATTCGAACATGTTTTCAGCTTCAGAGACTATTTTTTCAATTTCTGTTTTAACTTCTTCTTGTTTGGTTTCATTTACCAGTTTTAAAACAGATAAAGTTAGTACTCCGATGATCATACTTGCTGTGACAATTGCTACTATTAAATAAATAGGCATCCCAACTACTGCATCATCATTATTGTTATTAGATAACATTATCCTTCTCATGTCTCTCTTACAACTTTAATCATATTATTTTGAGAAAATGTTTCATGGCAAGGTGCTTCAACAAAAATATCGAGATATCC
>QMTJ01000137.1 GCA_003651045.1 Thermoplasmata archaeon
AAAAGAGCAGTGAAACCAAAGATTATAGGTCCAACAATTTTTGCTGCTTTAACAGGATGTTCTTTAGCAAAAATTGTTTTAACAATTATTTTGAAAATAAGAAAAGCAAGTATGCAACCAGCGATTGGTGACAAAACCCAACTCGCTACAACATATCCTACTTTACTCCAGATAACTGATGACGTTCCGCCTGCTATAAGCCCAAAACCAACTAGTGCACCAACTACTGAATGCGTCGTTGAAATAGGCATTTCTTTCCAGGTTGAAAGTGTTACCCATATCGCAGCTGCTATGAGACTAGCTATGAAACCAATTAATAAAACATGTGTGTCGATCCCTGTTACGTTAACGATACCTTTGCGTACTGTATCGGTTACATGGCTTCCAACAAAAACCGCACCAATAAAGTTGAGAACACCCGCTATAATCACAGCCTGTCTAAATGTTATTGCCTTAGCACCAACAGCTGTTGCCATAGAGTTTGCTACGTCATTTGATCCAATACTCCATGCCATATAAAAAGCAATGGCGCTTACTCCACCTATAATAATAAGCACAAGAGTTGTATCCAATTGTTTTTTTCCTCCACTCGCCTAAAGATAGGTTATCGATACCGTGTTATTGCGTCGAGATTTCTAATCTTGGATATATATTTTATCTATATAGTATATAGATAACTATATATGATCAATTTTTATATAGAGATAAAGGTTTTTGGGTAATAAAAATGGAAATCAGAAAAGTACAGATGACCGGTGGATCATCATATGTTATTACTTTACCTAAAGAATGGATAAAATCAAATAATATTATAAAAAACGAACCATTGGGATTAATCAATAAACCAGATGGTTCATTGTTGATAACTACAGAGATAAAAGAAAAAAAGATGCAGAGAATTAAAGAATTTAGTGTAAATGAGAAAACAAACGATGCATTCCTGTTGAGACAATTAATCGGAGCATACATAGCTGGATATGGCTCAATAAAAATCAAATCAGCAGATAAGGTATCGTTAAAAGTTAGATCCAGCGTTAGAAAGTTTACTCAAATTACTATAGGTCAAGAAGTCGTTGAAGAATCTGATAAAACCATAGTGATAAAAGACTTGTTAAAACCTGCTGAAATGCCTTTTAATAGTACAATAAAAAGAATGCATCTAATGGTAAAAAGCATGCATGAAGATGCAATTAAAACTCTCGAAAATGGAAACAAAAAAATCATCGAAGGAATAATGTTAAAGGAGAATGATGTCGATAGGCTTCATTGGCTTGTTGCTAGACAGTATAATATGATGCTTCAGGATCTAGATTTAGCAGAAAAAATGGATATAACATTAACGATGGCTTCAACCTATTTTTTAATAAGTAGAATTATAGAACGTATGGGTGATCATGTAGTTAGAATCGCTAAAAATGTGCAGAAACTTACTGGTGACAGATTAGATAAAAAAATTAAAGAAAAAATTCAGAATGCAAGTGACATTGCACTGAATATTTTCAACAAAAGCATCGGGTCATTTTTTAGAAAAGAAATTGATTCCTCGAATAGAAATATTGATTCTGTTCAAATATTAGGTGCACTATGTGAAGAAATCAACTCATATGCTACTAAAAAGAGTGGAACAATAGCTTTATCAGTCGGTTATATAACTGAGAGTATACGACGGATAGGTGAATACGCAGAGGATCTTTCAGAAATAGCAATAAATTCTCTAGTGAATGAGGATAAATAAAAACTACTATATGTCGATGTTTGAATCATAATATCTATTCTTACAGCTTCCTTCTTCAAAATCAAACTCAATCATTTTTTTCTGTTTCTCTTTACCAATGTTAACAACTGTTACCTCTATTTTGTCATCGTTTATATCAATAATGTTAAACGTGTTCCCAAAACGTGCACGTGTACGATTACAAGAAAACGTACCCGCGTTAACAAGTAGTGTTTTATGAATCTTTACAGCCCATGGAACATGACGATGACCCATAAGCACCAAAGGCACCTTGTTTTTAAGTATTATATCTAGTGTCTCACCAGCATCATCAATAATATTTGTCTCACGACCACTATTTGGAACAGGAACAACATGATGATGGAAACCAATTATTGTCATCTTATCATTCTTTCTAATACCCTGCTCAATTAGTTTATGACGCCCGCGGCCAAGCCGTCCATTGTCTTTATCAGGCTCACTAGATGCTAGACCAATTAGGTTTGTCTCATCATACGTATGTATAAAATCTGTTTCACCAAAAAACTCTGGAAAAAGTTTCCATCCAAGATTCCTTTCATCATGGTTACCAGGTACAATTACAAGTTTACCCTCTATTTCCTTAAGTTTTTCTTCTGCATATTCATACTCAGTGATAAGACCATCAGTTGTTAGATCACCAGATATAAAAACTATATCAGCATCAACCTTGTTTAAAATTTTAACAGCCCTCTCATAAACCTTGTTGTTAAAATCAGTCCCATAGTTACAATGAACATCAGATATATGCGCTATTCTCATACACAGGGATAAAAAAAATTAACTCTATAAATGTTTTCGCCTAATTTTTATATGTATATTCGTCTCGTTTTGTAACGCTTCAAAATCAACATCAAAAAACTGTTGTAAAAGCCACATGTTTGTACTAGCATGATTCGAGAGCTCCCTTATTTTACATGAGGATACACCATTTTTACAGGCTAAAACCATGTATGGCAGTAGTTGATCAAAAGCATAAACATCTAATGTAGCACCAGATTCAATTTCTCTGACAATGTTTAAAACTGCTTTTTCACCAACTTCTTCAGATGTGACACCTTTTTCACCAAGAACAGCTGCTCCAAGAACTGTATCCTTTGACTCAGCCCAGAGTGTAACACCAGTACCAGGTGAAAGCGTTTTTGATTTATCAATCTTGATTGATGTCATAAAAGCCTTTTTGAGAAGAGTTTTGATAACAGTGTGTTTAATCCTAGTGCTAATATTTTCTGGAAGACTACCTATATGGACAATACCTTTAACCTCGGAAAAATCCTGATGATCTGAGAGTTTCAAAGGTTTAATTGTCTCTATAGGTTTAATTTCAATCTCTGCTTCACCACCACCTTTTGGATAATACCCTCTTTTAACCAGATGAGGTTTAACATCAACACCAGTTTTATGTAGTAGAGGTAAAAAAACATGTTCAAAATAGTCCCAGGCTGGTGACCATTTAACATCCGTGCCACCAGTCAGCGTAATCTTTATAGGTTTTTTTGTTTGAACAGATGCAAGGATACAGGCTTGGAAAACCAGGGTTATACTCCCTGCAGTTCCAATATCGAATCTATATCGTCCTCCTTTGATTTCCCCTGGATAAAAAGTTATCTTTGATGAACCAATCTCTAAACCCTCAACCTCAGCATCGCATAACTCCTGAATACTTTTGATTGCTACATAGTGTTGTGCCTTGATACCGGGGTTAGGACGGTTTGCTCTGATATTTACTACTTTCACAGGTTTTTTTGTAATAGTGGAAAGAGCAATTGTGTTTCGTAGTATTTGTCCGCCACCTTCTCCATATGATCCATCGATCTCGATCACTTTAGATACCCTCTCTTATTTTGTTTTGAGATAATCATATAACATTTGTAAAGCTGCATGACATGTATTGTTTTTATTTTGAAGGCGATCTCCTGAGAATAAAAATTTTTTTGAATATGTTTTTTCTTCCGTTGAAATACCAATGTATACGAGTCCTACTGGTTTATCTTTGGTTCCACCAGTTGGACCAGCTATACCTGTTGATGAAATCCCTATATCAACATTTGATTTTTTTCTAACACCCTCTGCCATTGCCTCTGCAACCTGTTTACTCACTGCACCATATTCTTTTAACATTTCCTCAGGTACATCAAGTAGTTCTTTTTTTGCCCTATTACTATATGAGACAATGCCTCTGTCAAAATAGTCTGAACTACCAGATATGTTGGTAAGGGTATGTGCTATTAAACCTCCTGTGCATGATTCTGCAGT
>QMTJ01000138.1 GCA_003651045.1 Thermoplasmata archaeon
AGCACTGTTTCTGCTTTTTTAAGTCGTTCTCCTGCTTCTCCTACGCCTATGTTTATAGTTACTTTTTCAATCCTTGGTGAAAACAATACTTCTTTTTTTTGTTCAGAATTTATCTCTTTTGTTTTTGTTTGTTTCTCGGTTGTTTCCCTTTTAATGTTGTTGTTTTTTGTAGTCATTGTATTTTCACCTCAGGTAGTGTTATCACAGGTTTTGTGTTACCGATAGGGAAAACATATTTTGTGAGCGTTGAAAAACTGGTTTCTCCTTTCATTTTTGCAAGGTTAGGTTTTGATGAAGGGATAACTTCAATGTCTTCGATACTAGCTATTTCCCCTATATGTGTACCACCTATGATCATGGAGAGGGTTCCTTTTTCAAATTTATAAACCTCATCTATTTTGTTGTCTTTAAAAGAAATCTTTAGTACGTCACCGGTTTTGTATTCATCTTTTTTTACAAGCTTGTTTCTACCGTCATGTAGGTTGAGTTGTGTTTTCCCGTTTTTTACAATTGTTTTGTTTTCAATCCGGCAGAGTTTCCAGGTTGCTTCTTTCGCTGTTATTGGCACCAGTGTTAGTTTCCCGTTTCTATCGAATAAAACCCTGTAATCTTTTTTTAACTTTGGAATTGATATTACATCCATTAGCCCGCATGGGAATTTATGGTTTTTTCTAATAGTACCGTCAACAAGGATTTCACCATTTGATAGGATCCTCTTGGTTTCTTTTAAAGTATCAGATAACTGTAGGTGGTCTCTAATGATGAGACCAAGTGGTATGGATTTCTCGAGCGGATGTGGACCTGGTGATGCTTTGATAGTCCATGTTTTTTCTTTTCTATGTAGCCGTAGTGGCCTTGGTGCGTTGAGTCTTTTTAAATGTTTACTCATCCTGTTTTTTCCTCCTTTTTCTTCGTAGTCCCCTTGGATGTTTTTTTCATGTTTTTCTTTTTAGAAGAGGAAGATGTTTTCTTTTTTACACTATCTTCTCCTTTTTTGTTTTCTTTTTTCATGTTTTTCTTTGTCTCTTTTTTTTCTTCTTTGACCTCCTCTGGTACTGTTTCCCCTGTACCTTCTCCTTTCTCTTCTGTTGTTTCTTTTATATGTTCTTCTAACTCTTCCTCTGCTTCTTTTTCTTCTAATTCTTTTTCAAGTCTTTTCCGTTCTTCTTCTACTTCTTTGATCTGTTCCTCTGCTTCTTTCTCTATTTCTTTCTTAGCTTCTTCAGATAATCCTTTTTCAAGTTTTTTCCGTCGCCATTTATCAGTTAAATTTAGTTTAGTAATCATCACATTACTAGGATGGATAGGTTTTGCAATCTTATTCCCATCAGCTTTTATCATCGTTATACCTTCGATTTCAAGATATCCTTTTTTTACATTGACACGTGCTACTTTATCTTCATGACCACGGAAACTTCCTCTCATAACTCTAACTGTATCGCCTTTCACCACAGGTACGGCTCTCCTATCATATTTCAACAACAGGTCTTCCTCTAGATGAGCAGCTATCCATTTTCTTTTTTTATGAAGAGGAGCATTAAACATTCTTTTCCTTTGTTTACCTGGTTTACTTGATATCATTTTTCTAAACCCTCAGAATATTTTTTCTATACAATTATGGAAGCATTAGAAGCAATCTTAGGATAACGTTCTGCCGCTTCCAGGGCAACTGGTCCTTTGATCATAGAACCTTTTGTTTCACCAGTATCTGTTACTATCACAGCAGCGTTATCTTCAAACTGTACCATTGTCCCATCTGACCTCCTGAAAGGTCTTTTTTGACGTACTATAACAGCTTTTAACAGTTGCCTTCTCATATCAACTGCTCCTTTTTTTACACTAATTATAACCATGTCACCTACACCTGCTCTTGGGTATCTTCTATGTGTTCCTTTCAACTTTGGAGTCATAACAATCTGTACTACTTTAGCACCAGTATTATCGACGCATTCAAGGCGGGCTCCCACTGGGAGTCCTCTCATTGTTCTACCGGCGATTCCTTTCATACTATTCTTTTCACCTCTTTTTCCTTTATAATTTTTCAATTGTTACAAAGGATATTGTTTTACTAAGTGGTCGGCATTCTGCAATTCTTACTTTGTCACCAACTTTTGTTTTTATGCAAGGGGGACAATGTGCTGCAAAGGTTGATGTTCTTTTTTCATATCTTTCATATTTTGGAACATAATGCATGTATTCTCTTTTAACAAGAATTGAACCTTTCATTTTGGTAGATGATACAACCCCTGTTATAATCTGTCCTCTAACTGGTAAACTACCATGAAATGGGCAGTTTTTATCATTACATTTCTCAGTAGGAGGTACAACGTTAACTCCTATGTTTCTAACTTCTTCTTTTTTCTTCGTCATTGTTTTCTTTCACCTTATTTTTTTAATTCTATCCTCAGGTCGATACATGATCTTTGAACCATCTAACGTGATTTTTTCACCATGATAGTTGAACTCAAATACTGCAGTTTTTTTTGCAATAATTTTATATTTATCTTCAGTTTCAATTGTGAAGGTATTTTTTGTCTCATCAACTATGACACCAGTTTTTCCCTTCCAACCTGGGTCAGTGCATTCTTTGATCTTGACATGCAGTCCGATTAGTTCGTCTCTCGCCAGTGTTTTTTCATCCATGTTTATCCCTCTTTATGAGGAAATCTTCTTCTGGTTGCAAGATTGAAAGGGCGCGGTCACCTGAGTTGAAGATGTTAAATTTTTTTTATATTACTTCAACTATGAACCCCATTTTTTCAAGGGTTTCTTTTACTTTTGTTCTATGGTCACCTTGTAGTTCGATTTTGCCATCTTTTATTGTACCGCCACATGCGCATTTTGATTTAAGCTGTGTTATCAACGCGTTGATATCGAGATCATGGGCGTTTATACCATCAACGATGGTCATTATTTTCCCATATCGTCTTTTGTCAACAGCGATGGTGATCTTCTGTTGTTCCCGTGCGATGTCTTCACAGACACAGATTTCTTTAGGTAGACCACATACTTCACATATATCGCTCATTTATTTTTCTCCTTCCTCCCGCATGATCGTGAGTATTCTTGCAATGTCCATCCTGAGTTTCCTTATTTTCCCAGGAGATGGTGGAGATCCACCCATTGCAGCTACACCACGCTCATGCATTAATTCTCTTTTCAATTCATTGAGTTTCTCACGTCTTTCTTCAGGCGTGAGCATTCTAATTTCTTTAGCTTTAAGAGTCATTTTTTCATGCAACCTCTTCAAGGAGTTTCTTTAATTTTTTTACAATATTTTCAGCTGTTTTACCACTTATACCCTCTATCGCTGCAAGGTCGTCGACATCCATTTCATATAGTTCTTCAAGTGATTTGATACCTGCTTTTTCGAATTTTTTGATTATTGATGGTCCAATGCCTTGTATCTCCGCGAGTTTTTTGATATCTGTTTTTTTCTCTGGTTTCTTTTCTTCTTCTTTTTTCTCTTCAACTGTTGTTTTTTCTTTTTCTCTGTTTTCAGCTTTAGGGATATGTATGTTTATTTCATCTGGTAGTTTTGCATCTGGTTTCATGATACGTACTTTAACACCTAGTATCCCTGCTTTTAGTTTCGCTATTGCGTATCCTGTATCCATTACTTCTCTAGCTGTTTCACCACAGTATTTCACATGTCCTTCTGTGAATTTTTCTGTTCTGTGACGGGCACCGGTGAGTTTTCCAGCTATTATTACTTGACATCCTTTAGCACCGGCATCCATGATTCTACGTACAGTTGAATGACCTGCTCGTCTGAAATGCCATCCACGTTCAAGTGCTTCAGCTAGTTTTTCTGCCATTATCTGTGCATTTAGTGATGCTTTACTACCAGCTTCTTCGATTTCTATCTGTGGATTGTCTACGTTGAATCTTTCTCTTATCTCATCTGTAAGTTCTTTTATCTTACTACCGCCTCTACCTATTACCATACCTGGTCGTTCTACTAGTATGTTTATCCTTG
>QMTJ01000139.1 GCA_003651045.1 Thermoplasmata archaeon
CAAAAACTTTCAGTAGAAACAATTCAAAATATTTGGAGAAACTGTTATACCCTTGGTCTAAATGAGATGATAATTATGTTTCAACAGCCTATGACAGAGGAGGTAATATCTTATGTGAAATCTAGTTTCAGAGATTTCGTTATCTCTGATAATAAAATCATTTTAAAACCTGTTAGAAAGAAACATGTTTAATTAACATTTTTCTATTTTCTAAATAACCCTTCTTTTGTGGTATAACCCCATAGTTCTTTACAGTTGGTTAACCAAGCATTTTTCTCAATGGCATATTTTAGTATTTTCTCATAAAGACATGTCCATTCTTTTCCGAACCATCCTGCGATAGAAACAGGGTAAGAAAACGTCCAGGTATGCCATAAAACTGTTAACACACCTTTGTTTTTTTCAGTAACATCTATAAGTTGTTTTATATACTTCCAGGATTCAACAGCGTTTATTTTCATAAAACTACGAAATGCAATGTCACTAACAATAATTGGGATTTCTAAAATTTTAATTATAGAATTTTTATTGAGATCAAATGGGTAGAAAGGATGACACATACCATTTCGGAACCCCACCATATCGTTGTAATGGAAAGATGAATCGTATTGGAAACCAGCTTTTGCTAAAACATTCCATGAATCTGGTGTTTTAAATCTTAAAAAATGATTCCTTGCACCTATAATAGCATTACCAGTGAGTTCTTCTAATATTTTTTTTTCTTTAATAATTCCCTTGATATTGTTATAAACTTCATATCCTGTATGGTACCCTATTTCACAGCCTCTATCAAGAATCTTTATAATTTCATTTTTAAGATCAAAAGTATAATATTTGTATCCTAGAGTATCCTGTGGGTTTACAAGGAAATAAAAAGTAGATTTCGCATTATATTTTTCTTCTAAATTAATTATGTTTTGAAAATTTATGTAAGGTGATTTTTTCTTGTTTATTTTTCCTTTTAATATAGGTATAATTCCCCTATAATTACCATATCTTATACAGTTCAAGGGTGAACTAAAAACATGCTGTAGTTTTACATATACATCATCTACATCATGAGTTAAAACAATTGCAAATTTTTTTCCTTCAGGGTATTCAACATCGAAACCATTATTGAGAAGATATCGGGATACAACAGGGTTTAAAACATCTTTATATCTGCTAAACTTGTATCTGAATCTTCCATCTTTATCGAGTTTAACAGGATTATATTCTTCTTTTTTTGTAAATCTTTCCCAGATCCCCTGGTTTTTTCTAAGTATTTTTGTTATTTTATCTTCTGATACCCTTTCAGCTATTTAAAACACCCTGTTTATGGTAATCCTATATAATATTAATTTATTTTTTTACAGTCTCTTCAAGAGAGTCCATGAAAAATAAAGGTTTGTAATAGCTGAAAAAACAAAAGGATAAAAACCTATTTTTGAACTTTTTATTGCCTTTTCTATAACATTCTTAGTTGAGTAAAACTCGTAGAAAAGATTAAGTGTTCCTTCTTTTAACTCTTCAGGTGTCATATTTTTAGGTTGAAAAACAACATTATGTAAATTATAAAGGGACCAATCTCTTGTTAAAATTCTACCTTCTTTTTCCAGTTGGTGACATATCGGTGTATTAGGATAAGGTGTTAAAATAAAAAAGTTAGGATGAGTAAGATCCCAGTCATATATTGCATCTAATGTTTGTTTGAATGAGTCTTTTGTATCATTATCAAAGCCAAACATAAAGTTTGCATACAACTCCATACCATAATCTTTAATTTTTTTAATTGCTTTTTTATAATCACTGCTTTGTTTTGTTTTATTACAGAATTCATCTATGTTTTTTGGGTTGATTGATTCAAAACCTGATACCCAATGGATGCATCCTGCTTCAGCTGCAAGTTTCAATAGTTCATCATCCCTCCCTAAAACCTGGATATTTCCATCGGCGCTAAATTTTTTATTTAAATCCCTCATTTCATAGAAAAGTTGTTTGGTATATTTTACATTGATTGTCAAAGAAGAATCGCCAAAACAGATGAATTTTTGAGGTATTTTTCTAAGTTCATCAATAACATGTTCAATAGGTCGTGTTCTAAACACACGCCAGTGTTCTGTGTTAGTAATTGAACAATACTTGCAACCATATGGGCAACCTCGTGTGGCTTGGATAAAAGTAGCGAAACCATGTTTTTTTATTTTATTTTCATCAACAAGTGGTAGTTTTTTAAGATCAACCGGTCGTTCCTGTTTATAGAATGGTTTCAACTTTCCATTTTCAAAATCTTTGAGAAGCTGCGGCCATGTTTCTTCTGCTTCACCTATTACCACACTATCAGCATGCTGCTTCGCCTCCATGGGGAGAGAAGAAGCATGCCATCCACCCATTACAACTTTTGTCCCTCTTCTCCTAAATTCATCAGCGATCTCATATGCCCTAATAACATTTTGCGTACCAGCAGTAATACCAACAAGATCATACTCGCCTTCGTAATCTATAGACGTATATTCTTCACTAACTAGATTAATTGAATGTTTATCAGGTGTAACTAATGATAAAAACTGGAAATCTAAGAAAGGTGGAGAAACATATCTTAAAATTAGTCTACCCGGAAGGGATGCACTAAATTTTTGTCTTCCATAGGTTAAAGAAGAAGGATAAATAAATAATATATTCATATGCTTAAGATAATAAATTCAGTACGTTTTAAAATTTTTGATTCTTATATTTTTTATCCAAATTTTTTGAGTAAATATGGGCAAACTATTTTTAACACAAATGTTGGTGTTTTCTGAATACATTTTTTCCCTATTTTACCAAGAGCTGTATCATCAATAGTAATTGAATCAGATGGCCAATAATAATAAGCAAAAGGTATATTAAAAGTATTAAAAGATGACTTAAAAAAGAAAAGCCCCTCGTTATCTAAATCAGTTGCCCCTAAATCCAATAATTCATAACCATTACTGTAACACCATTCAATAACTCTCCAGAGTTGTAGATTATTCGGTCTAAACCCTAAAAACCTTCTATCTGAATTAGCATGTGCATAGATTACTTTACCATTGAAAATATAAATCAAACAAGATGCAATTACAATATCTTTATATCTAGTGACAAAAACCTTCATATATCCTCGAGGATATAATTTATCCCATGCTGATTCAAAAAAATCAAAAGGAGGAGTAATAAGACCAATTCTCCTACGGTTAGCAAGCTCTAACCTGTAAAACTCAGATAACTCCTTTTTATCATCAATTTCCTGAACCCGAACATTATTTTTTATAGCCTTTCTAATACTATTCCTATTAGATTTATATATTTCATTCCATAAAATTTTAGGGTTCTTTATTTTTATCATCTGAGTCCATTTAACATCAGTTTTTTTCATCCCTTTTACAGTAAACACATTGTAATATTTATTTAGATGCTGCCTAATGATAACATATCTACAATTTAGATCTCTTTTTAATTCAAACACTGTTTCTACCAACCGCTTTACATATACCTCCTCCCCCAAAGCACCTCCATAAATAGAAAGAGGAATTGAATCCAACCGTTTTCCACATAAATTTTTAAGATAAAAAACAGGTAAAACAGCCCCTATTTCATCACTATTAGTTCTAGCTATCAAATAATAAGAAGTAAAACCAAAATGTTTCTCGATTAATTCTTTCCATTCAATTGTGTGATATATATTTGAATCTAAATCATTCAACAAAAAATCTGTATAATCTTCCCTATCCCTCTCCTTATAAAATTCAACTGTTACATTTCTCCATTCTGTTTTTGAATTCATTTATAGAGTAAAATAAATGTTAAAACTCTTTCATTAAAGTTTCCCCATAAACGCTTTTTTTAAAAAATCAATAGAATAGATACTAACTTTAACTCTTAACAACCATAAGTTTTTTTATCTAATCTATATTTTTATTAACTTGAAAAAGAGGATCAAAAAATGAGAATTCCATGGTCTATACCTA
>QMTJ01000140.1 GCA_003651045.1 Thermoplasmata archaeon
AGAGAACATGGTACAGGTAAACAAATCGAAGGTGACGATGTTAAAGGTAAAAAAGTTTTAGTCGTTGAAGATGTTACAACAAGCGGTGGTTCTGTTGTTAAAACCATAGAAGTTCTACGTAGAAACCAAGCAGTTGTTGACAAGGTTTTAGCAGTAGTTGATAGAGAAAGCGGAGCTATGGAGAAACTACAACGTGTTAATGTAGTTTTTTCTCCTCTTTTAACCATTAGCGACATCCTTAAAAAATAGAGTTGGTTAAATATTGGATTTTATATTCATATTCTCCGGGGAGGTTGATTAAGTTTGAACATGTTAGTAGTAGGTGGCGGCGCTAGAGAACACGCTATTTGTGACGCTGTTTATAGATCAAAAAACACAACGCTTTATAGTGTGATGAAAAACAAAAACCCAGGTATCGCTAGATTATCAAAAGATTTCCTGTTAGAGAAAGAAACCAATGTCGAGAGCGTTATAGAATATGCAAAAGAAAAACAAGTAGAGCTAGCTATAATAGGACCAGAGGCACCGTTAGAGGTTGGTATCGTAAATGAGATGCAAAAAAAAGGTATACCTGTGTGTTCTCCTACACGAGAAGCAGCACGTATAGAAACAGATAAAGAATGGATGCGGAGTATTTTAAAAAAATACAATATACCAGGTCAGCTTAAATGTGAAACATTTACAGACGTTGGAAAAGCAAAAAATTTTATCGAAGAGTTAAACGGTGAAATAGCTGTAAAACCTATAGGTTTAACTGGTGGTAAAGGCGTAAAAGTATCTGATGACCATTTTAAAGGAATAAATGAAGCCTCTCGGTATGTAGAAGAAGTTATACAAAACAGGATAGGAGGACATGCTAAAGTATTAATAGAGGAAAAAGCAGTTGGTGAAGAATTCACGTTACAAGCTTTCTCCGATGGGGAAACAATACTACCTCTACCAGCTGTTCAAGACCATAAACGTTTACTACCAGATGATAAAGGACCTAACACAGGAGGCATGGGATCGTATTCTTGCAACGATGGTCTTCTACCTTTTCTATCAAAAAGTGAATACGAAGAAGCCACAGGTATACTACAAAAAATCATAGAAGCTCTACGTAGAGAAGGATGCACATATATAGGCCCAATATATGGTCAGTTTATGCTCACAGTTGATGGTCCAAAGGTTATTGAAATCAACGCACGTTTTGGAGACCCAGAAGCTATGAACGTTCTACCCTTGTTGGAGAGTGACTTCGTTGAAATATGTCAGGCTATGATAGACGGCATACTTAACAGTAAAAAACTAAGGTTGAAAAAACAATCAACAGTTTGTAAATACGTGGTACCAGAAGGATACGGTGTAAAAAGCATGGTTGGTGAAAAAATCTATGTCGATGAAGAAAAAATAAAAAACACTGGCGCCAAGTTATTCTATGCGTCTGTTAACAAAGAAAACGACTATGTCACCACTACTTCTTCCCGTTCGCTCGCTATTGTAGGAATCGCCAAAGAGCTATATGATGCTGAAAAAACATGTGAAAAAGCATTACAATATGTAAAAGGAGAACACATTTTTATAAGACACGATATCGGTACAAAAAAACTAGTAGAAAAACGTGTTGAACACATGAAAAAATTACATGGAATGATAACAATATGAAAGAAGAAATATTCGTATACATAATAGGAACAGCAGGCTCCGGTAAATCCACACTCACACATACCTTCAAAGAATGGATGAACATACAAGGATTAGATGCTATAACTGTTAACCTAGACCCAGGTGTTGAAAAACTACCATATGAACCAGATGTTGACATACGCGACTGGATATCACTAAAAGAAATAATGGACACCTACGATTTAGGACCCAATGGAGCACAAATCGCATGTGCAGACATGCTAGCGCTCAACACATCCGATATCAAAAAAAGTATAGAATCATTCAAAACAGATCTAATATTAATAGACACACCCGGGCAACTAGAACTCTTCGTCTTCAGAGAAGCAGGGAAATACATTATAAAATTTCTAAACCCAAATAAATCCATAATAACCTACCTATTAGACCCAGCGCTTACCAAAACCCCTTCAGGTTTCATATCACAAATACTACTATCTCTCAGTACAAACTTTAGACTAGGACTACCTCAAATAAATATCCTCACAAAAACAGACATACTATCAGAAAAAGAGATAGAAGAAATCACACAATGGTCCAGCGACCCAGAGAAACTAGAAAACGATATAATAAACGAAGAACCCTCCATCTACCGTGAAATGAGCGAAGGTTTGTTAGAGCTTACAAAAAGTTTCCAAAACCAAACAAGAATAATACCCACAAATAAAAACAACTACCAAGGTATAGAAGACATCTACACATTAATACAAATGCAATTCAAAGGAGGAGAAGACCTCAATAGAGACTAAAAAAAACCTGTACAAAAAAATTTTTTTTAATACCATCTTAAAAAGGTTAATGAAAAACACTAAAATCACGGTTTACAACCACAACTGTTTTATTATACCTCTTAAAACCAACTAACTTCAAAACAACAACCCGCCCCTCAATAGATTCAACAAACGGGTTTAAAATAACAGGGGTTTTAAAAGTCACATTACTCCCATACATTATACGAGGTAGATGAAACGGGATAAAAAACAAAATAAAACACCTCACAGGGTTATGTTTTTCATCAGTTACTTTCACTGTAAGGTTTTCTGTCTCATTCACCATACTTGGCATATCAATAAACAAACCATGTTCCCTTTCATCTTTTATTGTAATAAAAACAAAATCTATTGATTTTTGATCAATAGTATTCACCTCAAGCTTCAACATATACGTTTCCCCAGCTACAATAGACGTAGTATCCCATCTACATAACACGTCATCAACAACCACCGTATACCCTTCAAATATTTTCACCCATCCATCATCATAGTACCAGAGTGTATAGTTTTGTAAATCATCAGCCATGGCTGTACCGGATAAGTTGATTACACCAGATTTAAACTCTCCAGATGTATTCAATATCGCAACAGGAGGAGAAGTTTGTAACGAAACCGCTTTTAACGCATTAACCCTCCCAAAACCCTGCACTGTGACGTCACATCCTAAATCAACAGCTGTATTCCTAAGAGCCATTTTCACCTCATCCGGAGTCCAACCTGGATGCATCTGCAAAATCAAAGCAACCGTACCAGCTACATGTGGACATGCCATACTAGTACCACTCATAACCCTATAACCACCATTAAGCCATGTACTATTAATACCAACACCAGGAGCAACAACATCAGGTTTAACCATCCCAATACTAGTAGGCCCCTGAGAGCTTGAAGGAGAAACTTTATCGTTTTTATCACTAGAACCCACACAGATAACCTTACGAGCACAACCCGGTGAAGTAATCGTACCCTTACCATTCACCCCAAGATTACCCGCAGCAGCAACCACTACAACACCACATCTAACAGCGTTATCAACCGCGAGACAAAGAGTATCATCAGGATCACCAGGCTCCTCACTACCCAGACTCATAGAAACAACATCAACATGATCCGAGAAATCATGATCACCATCAGGGTCAAGAGCACGTTCCAAACCCTTCATAGCCCATGAAACCTTCCCTTCACCATCCATATTAAGAACTTTAAAAGCATACAAACTCACATTCGGAGCAACACCCAGAATTATACCAGCAACATGCGTACCATGACCATTATCATCCATAGGATCAGAATCCTCAGGTTTAGGATCCAAACACATGCCATTATCACCAAAATGATTACAAGTCACAAAATCATAACCACCTACAACCCTAAAACCTGGACCAAAACCACCACCAAGAACAGAGTGATTATAATCAACACCAGTATCCAAAACAGCTACAGAAACACCCTCACCAGTAACATTACGTCCCTCACTATCATGTAAACCCCAAACCTTATCAGCCTCAATCAAAGAAACAGAATC
>QMTJ01000141.1 GCA_003651045.1 Thermoplasmata archaeon
AACAACATTAAGACCGATACCTCTAATCTTTTTTAGGAGATACAACGTATTATTCATACATTTTTTAACTATTCTTTTATAACCATCACGCCCTAGATACCTCGTAACCGCGTAAGCCGCAGCAACTGGGCCACCCGATCTAGTACCTAGCAGACCAGCTTGTTTTTTACCACTAACACAATGTGATTCCACACTAATTTCATCTAACCATTTTTTTTCACGAACCACAAGTGTACCCATTGGTATAGCTGAACAACCCATTTTATGAGCATCAATAGAGATACTACTAATACCTCTTAATTTAAAATCAAAATCATCGATACTGTAACCTAGTTCCCTAAGGAAAGGTATCACATAACCACCAAAAGCAGCATCAACATGTAAGAAAACATTTTCATCGCTACAAATATCACTCAACTCCCTGATAGGATCTACTACACCAAGCTCCGTGGAACCAGCGACTCCTAAAACCATAGCAACATCATCATCAATCCTTCTTCTAACCATAGAAGTATCAATATAATACCCCTCTCTATCTAAAGGTACAACAACAAGTTCTACATCCATAAGAGAAGCGATTTTTTGAAACGAAAAATGACCCCCCTCAGAGATTATAACCTTTTTTTTACCACTAAGTCTTTTAGCAAGCCAAACCGCAGTGATATTACTCTCAGTACCACCACTACTAACAATACCACCTGCGTTTTCTGGTGCATTCAACAAATCCAGAACAAATGATAAATACAAAGATTCAACCTTTTTTGAACCAGGAAAAAGATCAGGATCACCTAAGTTAGTCTCAAGGAAATATCTATATGCTTTTTTAGCAATAGGAAGAGGCTCTGTACACATAGAACCAAGTATACGTCCACTAGCAAAAGTAAAATCCATCTCTCTATATCTTTTAAGTTCATCCAACACCATACTATATTGTTTCCTTTTTCCACTCCCCAAACATTATCTTTTTTTAACATAAAACAAACTATACACAAAAAACCTTTCGCCTCTTTTTACCATCACATTTTAATATATAAAAATGTATTATGATTACATGATGGAAAAAGAAGAAAGTAACATTAAAACTGAGGAAGTAACATCTTTCTTGAAACTACCTGTTTATACCCGTGATGGAATATACGTAGGGCATGTTAGAAACGTATTCATTGACTTAGATGAAAAACGCGTTAGTAGTCTATTAGTAACAAATACTAACCCCACACTTGTAGAAGGGGAAGTTGACGTGGCTGTACCGTATCGCTGGGTTAACAGCGTCGGTGATATCGTAATACTATCTTATTTCCCAGAACGTGTTACTACTAAAAAGAAAGAAGAAAAAACCGAAGAAGACAACACCTCAGATATCGACATGATAGAATAAAAAAACCTTAGCTTTTTTTTACTTTATATCAATATTTCAAATTTTTTTCATTGAAATATTCCAAAAATAATACAACACACACAGAAATAACAAAATACTTTTATATAATGAAAGTTATATAATATATTGATATAATACAAAAAAGATTGAATGTATAACTAATGTAAGAAGTGTACAACAATCTTTAAATATAGGGAAACGCAAATATATATTGAAAATATAAAAAAATATTGGTGATAAAAAATGATAAAAAACTTAAAAATGGTGAAGAGTTTGTTCATTGTTGGATCGTTATTACTAAGTATATTCATCGTGATTTCACCCGTTATTTCTGCTAAATCAGATTTTGAATTACTCAACAAGGAAACAAATAACGGAGGAACAGGAGGCCTTCTGTCATTCCCTGCGTATATCTATATAACTACTGATGAATCTGCTCTTAAAAAACCTTTGATAATTGATCAATCTGTAACTGTACCTATCAATATAACCTATAAGCATGGTGTTCCAAAGCAGTTATATAATCTTATACCAGGGCAATTAATAAAGAATCAATTTTTCTTTGGCAGTGCAATGGCTCCTCAGATACAAATCACGCTAAGTGTAGTAGAGAAACCAGATTGGGCGAATATATATTTTACTCAACCATCTGTTCTTATGGATATGCCTATGCCTGAGGAGAAATCTACTATAAGTACCGAATTAGTGATTTCACCATATAGAGAAGCACCAGCTAGACCATATACGATAACAATACTTGCCTCTTCAAATGCGGCTGGGAAAGTACAAAGTTTTACTTTATCTAAAAGCATAACCTTTACCCCATCGTATATACCTATGATAAACGTTGAAGTTGAGAAACCTATGCGAGAGGTTTCTCCTAAAGAGACAGTGAACTTTATCGTTAAAGTTACAAATAATGCCAATAAAAACACTATCGTTAAATTTAGCTATAATGCTCCAAAGGAATGGGCACCGATAATAAATCCACGAGAAATTGAGCTTCCACCCTTGGGAATTGGTGAAGCTACATTCTCAGTACAAGCACCTTATGGCATAGGATGGCATGACAAAACTACTTCTATGGAGATAATATGTCAACCTTATCCTTCACCTATTAGCGGAGAGGATTTATCAAAATATGAGATAGCGGCCCAGACTGCTGATATAAGAGTCACTAACTACGGTTTTTCAATAGCGGGAATAGAACCTTTCTTGGTTTTATTGGTTATAATTGTGATAGCACTTGCTATTGTATGGTCTTATCAGAAGAAAGAAAAAAAATAAACTAAACTAACTATGATGAGGTGAGAATAATAAAAAATAAGATTACTGTATGCCTAATATTTTTTCTTTTCATATTTCTGATTTTTTCCTCTACAGTTACATTAGCTAAAAATGAAACAGAAGAAGAGCAAGTTACTGCTGAGATAAACGTAGATATAGAGGGGGATATTCCATCTATTAATGTATCTGAATGGACACCAATAACTATACAGATAAAAGATGCATTTGGGTTGAATTGGACCCGTCTTCAGCAAAAATTTCCTTTTCTTTATATGAAACTGGTATGGCCCTTTATGTTTGGTCCAAAGGTTAATGATTATCTTGGTTACACCTCGCTAGTATTTGAACCAGAGATATACTCTGGGAGAGCAGATGGATGGAATTTGAAAATAGAACCATCTACTATACCTGGTACAACAGGTGGACAATCTCATAAAATAACTCTTTACGCCCAAGTTGATGAACTCGCAGTAGACTACAGCGTAGTTATTGGAGTTAAATGTACTCGTTTTCTAGCAACGGGTGAGGAATATGGTTCTTCAATCTTTTTTATTCCAGTTAAAGCATCAGCTTTTAATTATGTACAAATGTATGCTCTTAATTCTAAAAAAACAGTGCCACCTAGATCTATCACGGATATGAAAGTACAGGTTATAAACAAAGGTTTTTACCCTGATGTATTTCGCTTTAAAGTAAAAAGTAAAGACAACGTTATTGGAGTAGTTACTGAATCTGGTCTTTATATAAAACCAGGTGAAACAAAAACAATCACAGTGAACGTGTTAACTCCAGATATATTTTTTGATCCAGGAACCCCACATAAACTAGATCTTTATGTATCATCAATAAATGATCCCACTGAAACATATATTGGAAGTATATTAGTACGAACACAAGGTTTTCATATTTCACCTCTTGTAATACTAGTGTTAGTAATAATAATTATTTTGATAGTGGTATTATTTTTCTCAATCAAAAAATTAAAAATTGAAAACACGAATATTTTAATAAAAAATAAGAAAAAAATTAAAACCGAGAAAGAAACAACCGAGAACACCGATACATTTAAGGATAAAATTTCAAGTTTATTCAAAAAAGAACCTGTTATTAAAAAAGCGGAAACTATTGAAAAAACAAAAGAAATTAAACTGGAAAAAGAGAAACCAGTAGTTGAGGAGAAAATTAAGGAAAAACCTGTAGAAGAAAAACCAAAACCCTTGGTTGATAAACGTAAAGAAAAAGAATTGAGAAAAAAAGAAAGATTATTGCTTAAAC
>QMTJ01000142.1 GCA_003651045.1 Thermoplasmata archaeon
ACCTTGTCAGGTAGATTTAATGGTTCATCTCTACCTGCTTATTTCCCAGGTGGTAAACCAGTCATAGTTAAAGTTATCGTAGATGAAAAAACTAGTCAGATACTAGGTGCTCAGGCTGTTGGTGATAAAGCAGCGCAGAGGATTAACACATTCGCCTGTGCAATACTAGCAGAGTTAGATGTTGAAACCCTTAGGAAACTTGAAACAGCATATGCTCCATCTGTTGCTCCAACACTTGACGCAGTAACACTCGTATGTGACATCGTTTCTAAAAAACTTAAACATAAGAATCGATAGTTATGAAGATTTTACATGTTGCTGACACACACTTAGGCTACTCCGCCTACCGTAAAGTAACAGAGGAGGGTATAAACCAACGTGAACTAGACGTCTACAACGCCTTTGAACAATTCATTGATTACGCAGTTAAAACAAAACCTGATCTCATTATCCACGCTGGTGACTTATTTGACTCAGTACGACCTAACAACCGTGCTATCACGTTCTCTGTGAAACAACTTATACGTCTTTCACAAACAGATATCCCATTTATTATCATCGCTGGCAATCATGAACATCCTTAACTCAGAGAAACCGGACACATCTTTAACATCTTTGATCATAACGAAAATATATACCCTGTTTATAATGAAAAATATGAAACATTATCTTTCAATGTAAACAATGAAAAAATAATAATTCATGCAATACCTCAGAGTAACAGTAAAAAAGAATTCAACGAAGAACTCAAAAAACTCAAACCCGTATCTGATGCTGATTATAACATTCTAGTTGCACATGGCTCTGTAACAGGTATCAAAGTTTTTAGTATGAACGAGTTCAACGAATTATTCATACCTGTAGAAGTTCTTAGTAAAAACTTTGACTACATAGCCCTTGGGCATTATCATAAATATACCCAACTAGCTGACAATGCATTCTACCCTGGGTCAACAGAAAACTTTACTTTCACCGATGCAGGTGACAAAAAAGGTTTCATAGAACTTGAACTATCAAATGGAAAACTCAAACATAATTTTATCCAGCTTAAAACAAGACCAATGATTGATACAAAACCTATTAAATGCTCAAATCTCAAACTTGATGAAATAATGAAAAAAATAAGAGAAACAGTGAAGACAATACAACCCGAAGGTAAAACATTTCGAATAACACTTGAAGACATACCTCTGCATCTCTACAGAAGTATTGATTTTGGAGAGATTAGAAAACTAGGTAGCGGAGCTGTTCATTATGAAATAAAAGCTGATACAATCAAAGAAGACAAATCAAAACCCTTAGGAACCTCTAAAATCGATGCACTTGTTAACGAGTTTAAACAGTTTCTTAAAAACCAGGATGTCAAAGAAAAAAACATCCTCCTTGAACTTGGAATAGGATATATAGAAAAAATTGAAGCCAGAGATGAAGGTAAATGATATTAAAAACACTGACTCTGAAGAACTTTAGGAAATTCAAAGACATTACAATTGAGTTCCCAGATGGAGTAACAGGGATAGTAGGACTTAACGGTGTTGGAAAATCTACCATTTTTGAAGCTATCGCATGGGTTCTTTATGGTCCTGTTGCAGCTAGAACCCCATCGGATCAGATAAAAAGACAAGGTGCTATGCCCACAGAACCTTGCAGGGTAGAACTTGAATTTGTTTTTGAAGGGGATAACTATAGAATAGTTAGAGAAATGACTGGGAAAAACCTTGCAGCGTCTGCTACCGCCACAGTTAACGGGAAAATATCCGCGACAGGTGCAGAAACTGTCAGTAGATTCATCCAGAAAAAACTTGGAATGGATTTTAAATCATTTTTCACAAGTATTTTTGCAAAACAGAAGGAACTCAACACCTTATCTTCTATGGTTGCAAGTGAGAGAAGACCTTTGATATTACGGATGCTTGGGATAGACTCGTTAGATCTAGTTATAAAAGAGATACGATCTGATAAAAAAAACAAGGATACATTAATAGAAAAATTAAGAGATGATCTCGTTGATGAATCCGGTAGAAAAAAGGATGAAATTTTCAAAGAAGAGATAAAAAACCTGGATGAGAAAAAAGAAGAAATCAACATTGTAATTAAACAGTTGAAGAAGGAGATACAGAGTTATAAAAAAGAATTAACTTCTCTTGAAAAAAAATATATCGATGATAAAAACAAGTATGAAAAATTGAAGAAATACGAGAAGGAACTAGTTGAGAGGAAAACTCTTTTTGAAAAAAAGAAAAGACTCTTAGATGAAATCAATGCGTTGAAGAAAAAAATCATCGATAGAGAGAAAATACTTACTGTGGAAGAGAAAAAACTTGATGTTTTTAAAGACATTGAAAAAGATCTTGATTCAACTGAGAAACGTTTAGATGAAATTAATCATGCTATAGAAAAATTTTTGAAAACAATTGAGCAGAAAAAAACTCTTATCCAGCGTATCTTGAGAGATATCTCAGATCTTGACGTTAAAAGAAGAAATATTGAAAAACTTGGTCCTGACGCTAGGTGTCCTACATGTGAACGTATCCTTGGTACTCAGTATGGTAGTCTTTTAAAAAAGTTTGACAATGAGAAAAAAGGTAAACAAGAAGAGATGAAATCACTTGAAAACGAAATTAAAAAAGTAGAAGATGAAAAAGAACGTTTATCACGTGAACATGTTGCTCTTCAGAAAAAAAGGAATTATCTACAGAATCAGTTTAGAGAAAGAGAACGTATTACTGCTAAAATAAACCATGTGTTATCTGAGGTTAAACGTGAAAAATCAGAGTTAGAATATAAAAAGAAAGAATATGATATTATTGGTGATGTAGTTTTTAATGCTGAGGAGTTTGAAAACGTTAAAAAACAGGTTGAAAAATGTTACGAAAAATATCAGGGTTCACTTGCTTTTTTTAACAAGAAAAAAGATAAACTTATGGATATCACAATCAAGTTGGAGAAAGTTGAGGGGGAGAAAAGACTCATTGATCAGGAGATTAAAAATTTAAAAAGACGAATTGCTGAGTTAAACCACGTCAAGAAACAGTTAAAAGAAGAGGAAAAAAGTGCTCACTATCTCGGTATGCTTTCTGAGATAATGTCTAATTTTAGGACACATCTGATATCTCGTGTAAGACCCATGTTGTCATCTTACTCCTCTGAGTTCTTTAGAAGTCTTACTGATGGTAAATATTCCGAGGTTGAACTTGATGAAAACTATGATCTTTTAATCTATGACAACGGTGAAAAATATGATGTTAAACGTTTCTCTGGTGGGGAAGAAGACTTAGTCAACCTTTGTCTAAGGCTTGCTATTTCAGAGGTTATAACTGAACGAGCCGGTGGTGCATTCAACTTTATAATACTAGATGAAATATTTGGGTCACAGGATGTTTTTAGAAGACAAAACATTATGAAAGCATTAAATAATTTATCATCCAAGTTTAGGCAGATTTTCCTCATCACTCATATAGAAGATGTAAAAAACTATATGGAAAACGTCATCTATGTAACTGAAGATGAAGAAGGAAATAGTAGCGTAAAAATAGAATAAAAAATAGGGGGATAGATATGGGAGGAAATTTTTTGTTTTGCTTGAGAAACATGCTTTTGTTTTTTAGGATAAATAGAATGTTATTATTTGATGGTGATAGTGCATTGTTTTGTAACTGTATTTGTAGCATCGTAGTCATCATGTACTCTTAGTTCAATGGTTTTTGTACCAGTGGTGAAATATGTTATCTCGACATCTGGGCCTACGTTATTATGCCAGAGTCCTTTGTATTTCAGTCGTATCTAACTATAGTTCCATCGATGTCAGAGCTATTATATCCGTTAAAATGTCGTTTTGAAAAGAGTTACATTTTAACATGCTTTGTGTAATAATTCTCACCTCGGATAGATCAACACATTCCATAAAATCGTTCTTAGCCACATTTCAACCTGCCTA
>QMTJ01000143.1 GCA_003651045.1 Thermoplasmata archaeon
AAAAACATTAAAATAATGAATCAAACATTATGATTAACATCTGTTAACTATATGTAAGGGGGATATACATGGAGAAAAAAATATTGAGTATTTTAATTTGTTTGTTTATGATCACAGTTAGCATATTTTCAGTAACAGGTGCAAAAGAAGAAAACAACAACAAGATGCTGATTAGGATAGACGTCTCCCAAGGTTTTGATTCTCTCCCATCTTGGCTTGATATAGTTGGTAGCAAAGAAGGAAAATGGATCGACGTGATAGTTACACCTGTTCAACTAGATGAACTCAGAGAAAACAATATATGTTACACAGTTATAATCTCAGATGTAGATGCCTACAACGAGGGGGTACTAGGAAGTTATCATACATGGGCTCAGATTGAACAGATACTACAGGATATAGCAAATAATTACCCAGATATCACTAGTTTATACAGCCTCGGCACAACCTATGAAGGACGGAATATATGGTGTTTAGAAGTTAGTGATAGCCCTGGTGTAGATGAAGGAGAACCTGGTGTGTTTTTTATGGGGCTTCATCATGCACGTGAATGGCCTACTGTAGAGATATGTTTACATATCGCTGATAGACTCACTTCAGAATATGGTTCAAATAATTCAATTACAGATATAGTTAACAACCGGAGGATATGGATCGTCCCATGTGTAAACCCAGATGGGTATTACTACTGTCACGATCTAGGTCATGACTGGCGTAAAAACAGACGGTATTTCCCTGAATACAACTCATATGGTGTTGACTTGAATCGTAACTATGCTGGTTCATGTAACGGTGACAGCTGGGGTGCATGGGGTTCAATAGGTACTGGATCTATAAGTCATTACCCTACTTCAGAAGTATACTGTGGACCAGGGGTTTTCTCCGAATATGAAACACAGGCTATACGTAATGTGTTTTTAAATAACAAAATCTGCGCGACTATCACATGGCATACTTATGGAGAACTTGTTATGTGGCCATGGGGGTATACATACGGTGCAACACCGGATGATACATACATGAGTGACATAGGTGAAGAAATCGCTGCTAGAATAACCCAGCAAGACGGAACTGGTACATATACACCAGAGCAGAGTTCTAGTTTATACCCGACCACGGGTGATACAACTGATTGGGTTTATGGTTACTCTCATTACATACAAGGTAGGGCAACCTTTGCATATACTATAGAAGCATGTAGTAGTTTTCACCCATCTGAAAGCTACCTTGACCAAGTATGTGAAGAAAACTTTAATGGTGCGTTTTATTTATTAGAAGAAGCAGAGAACATCAGTGACACTGTTACTCCAAGGGTTTTACCTCCAGTGATCGATGAAATGACAACTGATGATGATGGATACTATGTTGTATCATGGGAACAACAAAACCCTGATGCAGATCCAGATAAATACCAGCTGGATGAACTCTCTGATCTTTCACTTGTAACAGATGATGCTGAATCAGGGAGTAACTTATGGACATTAAATGGTTTTTCAATAACAGATTCTAAACATCACTCAGGGATCCATAGTTTCAAAGCACGGAATCAAAACAGTGATGTTTCTTCTATGACAACAGTTTACCCCTTACCAGTAAATGAAAATACAACCCTCTCCTTCTGGTGCTGGTACGATATTGAAAATCTATACGACTATGCATATGTTGAAATCAGTGAAGATGGTAGACGCTATCAGGTTCTTGATAAATTCACAGGTTCCTCAAATGGATGGATTCAGAAACAATACAGTCTAAACGAACACGCTGGAGAATCAATATTTATAAGATTTAGATACGCTACAGATAGTGGTACTCTTGGTTCTGGATTTTTCGTTGATGACATCCACCCAATTGCAGATTTTAATAAAGTCAAAACTTTATCAGATTCTATTCACGCGACACATTACACAATAGAAAACAACCCACCAGGTGAATATTACTATAGAGTGAAAGGTCATAACTCTGAACGAGGATGGGGTGATTTCAGCACGTTAGAAAACATAACTGTATACGAAGGAGAAAACTATCCACCAAACACTCCAAGTAATCCACATCCAATAGATGGTCAGCTATATGTAGAAATAGATACAAACCTCAGCTGGATAGGTGGGGATCCTAACCCTGGGGATATCGTAACATATGATGTCTACTTCGAACCAAACGATCCCACTCCTGACATGCTTGTATCTGATGATCAACTATCTACTACCTATACTCCTGGGACATTAGAATACGAAACAACCTATTACTGGAAGATCATAGCAACAGATAGTCATGGTAATAGCACAGAGGGACCAGTTTGGAGGTTTACAACTATAGAAGAACCAAATCTTCCACCATTTGAACCCAGCGATCCTCACCCAGCTGATGGAGCAAATGATGTGGATGTAAATACTGTTTTAAGCTGGACAGGTGGAGATCCAAATAAGAACGACATTGTAACCTATGACGTATACCTTGGTACAGAAACACCACCTCCTAAAATAGCAAGTATTCAAAATCAAACTAGTTACAACCCCGGGTTACTAAACTATGAAACAACATATTACTGGAAGATCATAGCTAAAGACGATAAAGGTGAAGAAACAGAAGGATCCATCTGGATGTTCACCACAGGTAAAGAAAACAACCCACCAACTATACCAATTATTACGGGACCATCAAAAGGTAAACCCCATAAGGAATATAGTTTCACGTTTAAATCCACAGATCCAGAAGGTTCTGATGTCTACTACTATATTGACTGGGGAGACGATACCAACACCGGCTGGGATGGACCGCATGCGAGTGGTGAAGAAGTAACACTATCTCATACCTGGAGTACAAAGGATACATTCACGATCAAGGCAAAAGCAAAAGACACAACCGGTGCAGAAAGCGACTGGGGGAGTTTAGATATAAAAATACCACGGGTTAAAGTAATCAACTCGTTTTTACTACAATTACTAGAAAAAATTAGTTCAAAATATCCATTGTTAAAACATCTAATAGAATATTGGTTTTAAACATTGAGAGAATAAAAAAACATGTTGAAAAAGAAAAACAAAAGGAACATAAAAACAAACATAGTTATCATTTTTATAATACTTTTTTTACTCAACATATCTATAATAAACGCGAGTAACATAAAAACAAATAGTAAAAACACCCGCTGGGGAAAAGAACAGAATGATTCAGATAAAAAACTAATAGAAATAAAAAAAGCAATTGAGGAAAAACATGCACGTTGGGTAGCAGACTACACATCTGCTGTGGACAAATATTCAGACATGTTCACTAAAGGTTTAGGATGCAGAATCGAAAAAAAAGATGAAAAAGAATATGAAAAAGTCACATATGATGGCTCAGTACCTAGTTCATGGGATTGGCGTGATGTAAACGGAACAGACTGGACAACCTCTATCAAAGATCAAGGTCAGTGTGGCAGCTGCGTAGCTTTTGGAGTAATCGGTGCTCTTGAACCCTTAGTTCAAATAAGTGTAGGTAAACCTTTTGGATGCGACCTTTCTGAAGCAGATTTATTTTTCTGCGGCGGTGGTAGATGCAGCATGGGATGGAGTCTTGATGAGGCAGCGAATTTCCTTAAATCTACTGGTGTAACAGATGAAGCTTGTTTTCCTTACAATGATTATGATATGTCATGTGATGAAAAAAACAATAACTGGATTGGTAGAACAGTAAAAATCTCTAGAAGTGCTTTTATCACACCTAGTATACCTGTTATAAAAGATGCTCTTCTCAAATATGGTCCCTTGGTTACATCGATGAAGGTTTACGTAGATTTCCTCTATTACAGTAGTGGTGTATATACCCGGGTTTCTGATGACTTCGTAGGATGGCATGCTGTAACTATCGTTGGTTACAACGACACTGGTGAATACTGGGTTTGTAAAAACAGCTGGGGAACTGGATGGGGTGAAAACGGCT
>QMTJ01000144.1 GCA_003651045.1 Thermoplasmata archaeon
ACGGTATTTGGTATAATCTTTGTATCAACACCAAGATCACGTAGTGTACGCCATTCACGATGAGTCCATTGACCCCCATTATCTATAACAATTATTTTCACCATGTTTTATTCCCATTCAACAGTACCAGGTGGTTTATTTGTCACATCATATACGACACGGTTAACTTTATCTTTGAGAGTATTAGTTATACGAGTAGAGATCCTATCAATCACATCAAATGGTATCTTACTAAAAGCACAAGTCATAGCGTCAATGCTTTGTACAGCCCGGATAGCAATCACATAACCATAAGCACGACGGTCACCATGTACACCAACAGTTTTAACAGGTAATAATACTGCGAAATACTGCCAAGGCAGTTCCATAAGTCCCTTCTCTGCAGCAGCTTCTATTTCTTTTTCGACAATATCACATGCTTCACGAACTATTTCAACACGTTCAGGAGTCACTTCCCCTATAACACGAATAGCGAGACCAGGACCTGGGAACGGTTGCCTCTCAGAAACCGGTAGTTTCAAAGCACGTGCAATTTTTCTAACCTCATCCTTATAAAGATCACGTAATGGCTCCACTATTTTAAGTTTCATCCTCTCAGGCAGACCACCGACATTATGATGTGATTTAATATTATCCCGAAGTTTATCACCAGATTCAATCCAATCCGGTGCTATAGTACCCTGCACTAGGAATTCTATTTTTTCTTCTTCAGCTATTTCTTCAAAAATCCGTATAAATTTTTCACCAATTATTTTACGTTTTTCCTCAGGATCCTCAACGCCTTTAAGAGCATTATAAAACTTTTCACTAGCATCAACAAAACGATAGTTTAAATTCATTTTTTTCATTAATTTTTCAACATTAACCGACTCGTTTTTACGCATAAAACCTGTGTCGACATGAACCGCAACAAGTTGTTCACCTATTGCTCTGTCTACCAGTGCGGCACATACAGTACTATCTACACCACCTGAGAAAGCAATTAAGGCTTTACCAGTTACTTCTTGTTTAATTTTTGCAACACTTTCTTCTATAAATTTTTCAGCGTTAAACATTTTTACCTTTTAAGCACCTCATTTCTCATTTTTTCACGATATTTTTCTAGTTCCTCCGCAAGTTTTTTATCCTTTACAGAGAGAATCTGAACAGCTAACAAAGCCGCGTTATCACCACGATCTAAACCAACAGCAGCAACAGGTATACCTGGAGGCATCTGAACAATAGAAAGAACAGCATCAAGGTTTACCTTCCCAGATACAGGGACACCAATCACAGGTTTAGTAGTATGAGCAGCAATACTACCAGGTAAAGCAGCAGATAAACCTGCAACACCAATAAAAACATCAGCATCGTTTTTCTCAACGAGTTCTCTTAAATAATCTGGTGTCCGATGAGCACTTGCAACTTTTATATCATAGTCCACGCTAAACATTTTAAGGATCTTTTCTGCTTTTTCCGCGACAGGCATATCAGATTTAGATCCAAGTATCATCTGTATCTTCATATTTTTCATATTTTGTCAACTCAGATAATATATAAGTATTTAATTTAATAGTTTCGACCTTTAAAACGCCTCCTCTTTTTTTGGGGCGCAAATTAATTATACATGATTATTATGTTCAGTGCAAAACAAAAAAAATTTTTATTGGAATACAAATGAAACTAGTCATCTGTGAAAAAAACATTTCAGCGAGGAGAATAGCCTATATTTTATCAAATGGGAAAACAAAGAGTATACGACTTGGTAAAACCCCCGTATATGAGTTTACCCAGGGTGGTGAGAGTTGGAAGGTTATAGGTTTAAAAGGGCATATTATGAATCTTGACTTTCCTGTGGGTTTTAACCAGTGGAATAAAATCCCTCCTAGAGAGTTAATTAATATAGACCCTGTTAAGAAAGTTAGTGAAAAAAGTATTGCTAATGCGTTGAAAACTCTTGTTGATAAAAAACCTTTTCTTATAGTTGCGACTGATTTTGATCGTGAGGGTGAACTTATTGGTGTTGAGGTTATTGACCTTCTTAAAAGTTATAACCGTGGTATAAATCAGGTTAAAAGAGCTAGGTTTAGCGCTATAACTAGTTATGAGATTAGAAATGCTTTCGCTGCTTTAACTGAGGTGGATTTTAATCTTTCTAGTGCTGGTGAAACCCGTCAGATTATTGATCTTATTTGGGGTGCTGTTCTCACTAGGTTTATCTCTCTTACTTCTCATAGGTTGGGTAAGGATTTTTTGTCTATAGGACGTGTTCAATCTCCTACTCTTGCTTTATTGGTGAAGAGGGAACGTGAGATTAAAAGTTTTATATCTAAACCTTTTTGGAAGATAATAGCTACTTTGAAAAAAACACGTTCTTTTGAAGCATCGCATAAAACAGGTGTGTTTTGGGATGAAAAACAAGTAAATGAGGTTTTTAACAGAGTTAAAGATGCTAAACTTGCGAGGATTGTAAAGGTTGATAAAAAAATGTTGAGGGAAACTCCTCCTCCGCCTTTCAACACTACAGGTTTTCTTGAAGCTGCCTCTCATCTTGGTATCAGTGCTGCTCGTGCTATGAGTATTGCTGAGGAGTTGTACATGTATGGTCTTATTTCTTATCCTCGTACTGATAACACTGTTTATCCTTCTTCTCTTAATATTAAGGGTATTTTAGAGAAACTATCTCGTTCTCGTTTTTCAAAAGAGGCGAATATGGTTTTAAATAATGGTCGTCGTACTCCAGTGCGTGGTAGGAAAAAGGCTACTGATCATCCTCCTATTCATCCTGTTGATGTACCTGGTGGTAGAAAACTTTCTAATGACCAAACTCGGGTTTATGAGCTTATCTGTAGACGTTTCCTAGCGACTCTTGCTAAGGATGCTGTTTCTGAGAGAGTTGAAGTCATTATTGATATCTCTGGTGAAGAGTTTAAAGCAGAAGGATATAAAGTTGTTGAACCTAATTGGAAGGATATCTACATCTATTTTAAGGAGAAAAGGAAGTCTTTACCTGAGTTAGTTATGGGGGAGCAGGTTGATGTTACAAATGTTAGTTTAAAAGAGGATCAAACTAAACCTCCAGCGCGTTATACCCAGGGTTCTTTAATTGCTAAGATGGAACAATTAGGTCTCGGTACAAAATCTACTCGTCATGAAATAATTAATAAACTGTATCAGAGGAAGTATATTACGCTTTCACCGCTTAAACCTACGCCTACGGCTTTTGCAGTGATTGATGCACTGGGTGATTGTGACGTGGTTAAACCTAGGATGACTGCGAAGCTTGAGCGTGATATGGATGCTATAGCTGAGGGTAAAAAAACTCTTGAAGAAACAGTACAGGAATCCAGAGAGATGTTGTTTCGTGTGATGGAAGAGTTAGAAAAGGATAAAGAAAAAATTAGAACTAGTATTAGGAATGCTCAACGTGAGCAGAACCTAGTTGGTAAATGCCCGGTATGCGGCAGAGACATGGTTATTCGTAAATCTAAAAAAGGTAAACGTTTCGTTGGATGTACAGGTTACCCAAGTTGTAATAATACTTATTCTCTCCCACAAGAGGGTAGCATTATTTTTACTGGCAAGGTTTGTAGTAAATGCGGTGCACCAATTGTTAAGGTTAAACGCAAGGGTAAACGTGCTTGGGAGTTATGTTTAAATTCTGAATGCACCGCTAAAAAACCCTTCAAAAAACAATAAATTTCGATAATTTTTATACAATAAACTATTTATATATGGTTATTTAATAATAGCTATAAAAATAAAAATAATAGGGAAAGGTGTTTAGTTTCTATGAAAAACAGTAGTAAATCACGGAATATGTTTATTGTTTTTATAACAGTAACAATTTTAATCTTGAGTGCAATAGAAAGTGTAGGTATTTCCAATAATATATCTAAAAAAGAAGATGAT
>QMTJ01000145.1 GCA_003651045.1 Thermoplasmata archaeon
CGTCTGATTTCACTTCAAATAAGAAGTTTTCAACTCCTACTCTACCATCTAATTGATTACATTCTACTTTCAGATAGTTTTCAGAAACATTCCATAGGATGTCGATTATCAAGGCACCAGAGTCTAACTCCACTATGAAATCACCTTGCAATGTTATTTCATCTCCTGTAGCTTCTTCGATGTAATCCTTGAATATGTGAAGAGGGACATCTATATCTGTACTAAATTTCATCTGGATATGACCCGGTTCAACTGTTAGAGTGAATCCATCACCTTCTGAAATCGACTGCCATGTACCGTTTATGAGAATATAAATAGCACCTTCACCTTGTATTGTGAAGCTACCCTGGAACGTCCAATTCTTAATACCAAGCGTCTCCTTCTCAAAATCAATGTTACATATATGAAAACCATTAGCTTGCAAAACAATATTATCTATACGTATTCCAGCATCATTTTTAACATACGGAAGTTTGAAATCCGACTGGTTAAATAGATAATTGTTAACGTAGTCTACACCCATGTTTATGAAATCCTTAGTTGCTAGAATATAGGCATCAAACTGTAAAGTCGAATTATGCGTATCTATAAGTATATACTGATTTTCTTCTGGATTCCATCCCTCGTTTACATCCAGTACAAGATAATCCAAAGGTGCATCAACAGATACAAATCCTGTTAGATAGCCAGGGACTTCCACCCCTAGTTCCAAGCTTTCAACTGCATTACCTTTATAGATTGCTACTGAGATCAGTCCGAATAACCTAAACATGGCATCAAGATCACCCTCACCCAATGACACATTTCTCAGAAAAACGGTTAATGGTGAATCAACTAAAGAATACGCGGGGAAAAACAGTGATAACTTATCCAAGTAAATATTTGTTCCTTTTTCATTCTCAAATTGAAGCCCGATAAATGCAGGGAAACCGATGCCAAACATTCCCATTGGTAATGTAAATCTCGAATACCCCACAATTGAGAGATTCTCAATAGTAAGATGCATCTGTGGTAACTCCACAGACATACCCATCAAAAATTTGATTATGTCTTGGAACTTTTCTATTTCAACTAGATGTACATCTACAAAACCATTTCGAGCATCTATTCCAAAAGTTATATTTAACCAGTTGAAACCTTGTTCCAGTGGCTCACCAAATATTTCAAAATATTGAATAAAACTAAAGCCTAATAGAGAAAAATTAGCCGCCCCTTCGACATCTGCTGAAAATATGATTCTGCCTAAATCCATACCCACTATAGGTATATTTAGACTACCAATACAGAGGTAGACGTCTACATCTACTAATTTTATAGCAAATGTATCATTTGATAAGTCGATGGAAAACAAATTAGTTTCATTGACAATGGTTTCCTTTACGATGTTAAGCGGGAATGTTAAATTAACATCTACACCAGCATGACCCTGAACATATCCTGTCATGTTCTCCATAATAAAAGCAGGTACTACTTTACCGGTGTCATTCTTTATATCTAATTGTACATCCATATCCTTAAGGCTAAGATTAATATCTGCATCAGATTTGAGAGAAAAATTAGTGATATTACTACTATTCCATGATACATCCATATTTAGACTTGTATCAGGTAAATCAATGTGGAAATCATCAACTGTCATGTTTAACCTGAAACCAGATATCTGAGTTAGATCAATTGAGAAATCGATATCTAAGGAGCTACCTCCACCGCTAAATGTTAACATTAGTAGACCTGACTCGTTACATGCTTCAACAACATTGATACTACCAGTGAGACTTGGGATTCTGATATCAACCATTTCACCAAACCATAGATGGAAATCAGATAAACCCAGTGTTAAACCACTTATGTTAAACTTTTTAACAGGGTAACCTGTCTCGTTAACAGTATACCAGGAAATATTCAGATAGTTTTTATCTGATTCCATGTATATTTTCCCCTTAACACCACCTTTTATACCGTTAACCGTGAACTCATGGTAGGTAGAATAGGATATACTACCACGGAATATGAAATACCCCCATGAGAGGTCACCTGCTACTTTGTAGTCGAAATCGAAATGCTCTATAATGATCTCAAACGTGCGAGTAGACGTACCATCAATAGTTATATCTCTTGGTTTACTCCATGCGTTGTTGAAGAAAACTTTGAAACCAAAGAGTTGTATACCATTTATCACATCAAGAGTAACAGTGAATGTGACATTGCTACCATCACGGGTAGCTGATAAAATAATTGTTATATTCCCTGTTTTATTGAAAACCATTTTATCTGTTTCAAAACCGATGATCTGAGTGGATTCAAAAATAAACTTGAAACGGCTAATAGTTAAAGATGACGATGCTAATGATATCCTAATTTTATCATTAACTATTTTCCCTAAGAATATTTCAAATGGTTTATCATCGATACGTTGTACTTTAAAAGATAACCTGAAATCTGAGGCGTTAAAACCAAGAATAGACAAGTTGACATCTGTACCGGTTAATGAAAAAGATAGTTCTTTTTCACTACGTGTGAATACAAAATATCCTTTTGAAAAATCTAGTTCCATAGATGAATCGATATTGTTTTCTGATAAAATACTGATATCAAATACTCCGATATCAGAAATATCTAAATGTCCATTGAGAGAAACACCTTCTCCCTCAGTGTAAACACTGATATCTGCTTTTTTCCCTGTTAAAAGGTCTCGGTCCCATCTTATATAAGCCTTTGACGGTAAATCTTTGAAATAAAACCTGTTAACAGGATTGTAAAGGTTGTCGCAGATTCCAATTTCACTAGGTGGAGAACCATGTGTATCGAATTCTATTAAACCGTTTTTACCAAGATCCATGGTGAACGTTACAAGCTCTGGTAAACTTTTTACATAACCATATGCTACACTACCGTTTATGTTAAAATAACAATTCATGTCAACCTTTGAACTACCCTGGGTTTCTCTTTTAAAATTAAACGTTGAACCACCAAGTATTCCATCACCCCAAATAGTCATCTCTGTTTTCACAGCAGGACTATACTCGGTTCTACTGATAACCTCAGAAACAACTTTACCCAAAGAATTATGCGTATAACCTAAGATAAGGGATAATTTACTTTCACCTGTAATGTTACCAGGGTCTAACCTTGCTGTATGTTCAGGTCTTTTTTTAAGAGTTAAAAAATGAGGAATATATTTGTATGTAACAACACAAGAATCAGGTATCTCCTCACCCAGGGGTGACTCGTATCCGAATCTCACTCGATCCCCTTGTTGTTTAACATTTATAATACCTAATAGGAAAACCTCGGCATATGCCTCAAAAAATGCTTTTTTATCAAGAAGATCAAAACCTTCTTTCTGAACAATTTTTAACTCAAAATTCACAGCTAATGAAAACGGTTTCTCAATTGAGGGATAAAGACTTAATCTAACACCTATATCCTCTTTTCCATCACCATTAACATCAACTTTTACTTCACGTAACAATCTTAGTTTTACCTCGTTTTCAATACCACTATAATTAGTATAAAACATTAGGGGAGAAGCCTTTTCTCGTAGTAGTAAGAAATTTTTTAAAACATTCAACCTGATAGAGGTAGTGTTTCTTAGAAAACGTTTTTCACTATTAGAAACGGGTGAACTATTTTTTTCTCTTAGTTTTGAGAGTCTATCAAAGAAACTATGGATACGTTCACGTAGAGAAGTAATTTTTTCTTTTAAAATAGATGATGTTTTTATCGGGGATGTTTTTTCATCTTCTATAGTTTTCTTAAAATTATCGGAAATGTTTTGTAAAATAAGGTTTTTAGAGGATGCTATAGATGAAATAGTTGTTGATAGCAATAAAAATGTTATTAGAATAGTTATGATTTTTTTTGTTTTTTTGACAGAAACA
>QMTJ01000146.1 GCA_003651045.1 Thermoplasmata archaeon
GGAACCAATGAAGGTATTATCCATATATCTAAACCTTTTTTTGGTACACAGTTTCACCCTGAAGCATCACCTGGTCCTGATGATACAGAGTTTCTTTTTGACATGTTTATTAGGGCGATGCGATGATGATAAAAAAAATCAGAGATAAAACTAAGAAAATCCTCATCGTTGGATCTGGTGCTATACGTATAGGTCAGGCTGGAGAGTTTGATTATTCTGGTAGCCAGGCTATTAAAGCATTGAAAGAAGAAGGGATTAAAACAGTTCTTATTAACCCGAATATTGCAACGATTCAAACATCCGATTACCTCGCTGATAAAGTATATTTTTTACCTATCACTTCTTATTTTGTTGAAAAAGTAATTGAGAAGGAGAAACCTGATGGTGTTTTACTTGGTTTCGGTGGACAGACTGCGCTTGATGTAGGTGTAGAGCTTTTTAAAAAAAATGTTTTTAAAAAGTACAACGTTGAAATCCTTGGGACACCGATTGAGGCTATTATAAATACTGAGGATAGAGATTTGTTTGTTAAAAAAATAAAAGAAATTGGTCTTAAGGTTCCAGCTAGCAAGGCTGTAACAAGTGTAAAAGATGCATTGGTTGTAGCAGAAAAAATCGGTTACCCGGTTATGTGTAGAGTAGCATATGCACTTGGTGGTCTTGGTTCAGGTGTAGCATATAATAAGAAACAACTTGTTGAGATAACTAAAAAAGCTTTTTCTTTTACAAAACAAATTTTGATAGAAGAATACCTTGGCGGCTGGAAAGAAATTGAATGTGAAGTCATCCGTGACAGCTACAACAACTGTATCGTTGTTTGTTCCATGGAAAACGTTGACCCTATGGGTATTCACACTGGTGAAAGCATTGTTGTCGCTCCTGTTCAGACTCTAACTGCATCTGAAATCTTTAAACTACGAGCTATTTCTATAAAAGTAATACGGAAAATAGGGATCATTGGTGAATGCAACATACAATTTGCACTTGATCCAAAATCTGAAGACTACCGTATAATAGAAGTTAACGCACGTTTAAGTAGAAGCTCTGCTCTTGCATCAAAAGCTACAGGGTACCCACTAGCTTTTATTGCTACAAAACTCGCTTTAGGATATAGTTTAACACAGCTGCGGAATATTATAACACATGAAACCTCAGCATGTTTTGAACCCGCTCTCGACTATGTAGTAGTCAAATACCCACGTTGGGATTTACAAAAATTCAGGAAAGTCAGTTTAAACATTGGTTCAGAGATGAAATCAGTTGGAGAAGTAATGGCAATCGGTAGAACCTATGAAGAAGCAATTCAAAAAGCAATTAGAATGCTAGACCTTGGGATGAACGGACTCGTCTGCAACAACATTAGATTCAACGATCTTGAAGAAGAACTAAAAAAACCAACTGATAAAAGGATGTTCGCAATTGTAGAGGCCCTTAAACAAGGTTACAATATAGAAAAAATATACAAACTCACACATGTCAACCCATGGTTTTTATATAAGATACAAAACATTGTAGAAATAGAGAAAAAACTACAAGGCTATAAACTCAAGAATCTACCCCCTTCGTTATTAAAAGAAGCGAAACAAAAAGGTTTCTCAGATAAACAAATCGCTATACTATTAGATAGTACAGAAGAAAACGTGAGAGAAAAACGTAAAAAACTAGGTATAACGCCTTATGTGAAACAAATAGATACGTTAGCAGCAGAATACCCTGCTAAAACAAACTACCTATATCTAACATACAATGGTAGTAATGATGATATCGACTTCAAAGAAAAAAACCAAGTCATAGTCCTAGGTAGCGGAGCATACCGAATAGGTTCATCTGTAGAATTCGACTGGTGCTGCGTTAACTCTGTAGCAACATTAAAAAATCTAAAATATCAAACTATTCTAATAAACTGCAACCCAGAAACAGTCAGTACAGACTATGACATCTGCGAAAAACTATATTTTGAAGAACTAACCTTTGAAAGAGTTTTAGATATCTACGAAAAAGAACACCCCCTAGGCGTTATAGTGTCAATGGGTGGCCAAATACCTAACAACCTAGCTTTACCATTATACAAAGCAGGTGTCTCAATACTTGGGACATCACCAGTTGATATTGATAGAGCAGAGGATAGACATAAATTTTCTCAACTATTGGACAAACTAGGTATAGATCAACCAGTTTGGAAAGAGTTAACCAGTATAGAGGATGCCGAAAAATTTGCAAACCAAGTCGACTACCCGGTATTAGTAAGACCTAGCTATGTACTTAGTGGTGCTGCGATGAGTATCGCTCTTAGTAGAGAAGAACTAAAAAAATATCTAAAAAAAGCATCCGAAGTAGGTAAAGAACACCCTGTTGTAATTAGTAAATTTATAACAAACGCTAAAGAAATAGAAATCGATGCTGTTGCTAAAAAAGGAAAACTCTACTGTTATGCTATATCTGAACACGTAGAAAATGCAGGGGTTCACTCAGGAGACGCAACCATGGTACTGCCACCTCAGAGAACCTATCTTGAAACAATGAGACGAGTCAAAATCATAGCTAAAAAAATCGCAAAATCCCTGAAAATCACAGGCCCTTTCAACATACAATTCATCGCTAAAGACAACGATGTAAAAGTCATAGAATGTAACCTTAGAGCATCTAGAAGCTTCCCATTTGCATCCAAAGTTTTTAAAATAAACTTTATAGACCTAGCCACCCGAATCATCATGGGTAAACACGTACCTACCATAGACCGATCCTCCTTCGATCTAGACTATGTAGGTGTGAAAGCTCCACAGTTTTCCTTCAAAAGACTAAAAGGCTCAGATCCCATCCTAAGTGTCGAAATGGCCTCCACTGGTGAAGTAGCCAGCCTAGGAGACGATTTCAACGAAGCATTCCTAAAAAGTCTTCTATCTATAGGTTTCACTCTTCCAAAAAAAACAATCCTACTATCAACAGGGCCTATATACAGCAAAGCAGAATTCCTAGAAAGCACCAGAATACTACAAGAAAAAGGATACAAATTTTACGCTACCCAAGGAACAGCTGATTTCATGAAAAAACATGGTTTCAAAGTAGAAATACTACACTGGCCATTAGAAAAAAAAGAACCAAACACACTCACATACATAGCAGATGGAAAAATAGACTTAGTAATCAATATACCTAAAAACATTGAAAAAGAAGAACTAGACAACGACTACCTCATAAGACGAAAAGCAGTTGACTTCAATGTTCCACTAATCACAAACCTTCAACTCGCTAAACGATTCGTTGAAGCACTCCGGGCTAAATCAATCCAGGATTTAAAAATTAAAAGCTGGGATGAATACAACTAAAAAAACAACAGACACATCTAACAAAAAATAATAATCCTTCTCTCCTCCTCTAAATCTTTCTCTTTTTTAGATTCAAAAAAAATGTAGATACCATACGAGTTGCACAACCATGTACATATTCATCTGCGAAAAATACTCTTAAAACCCCTATGTATAACCATATACTAAGCATCGCTAAAAAATGGGAAGGGATGAAGCCCAGTTTTTAAACTCAAAAAAATACCCATCCAATTACCCCCTCTAAATTCACCTCTTCTCCCCTCCCATTTTATAGTTACACATTTTTTAAAAAACATATAATCAATAATTTTTTTAACAAAACATTTTTTCTCTATTTATCAAATTTTTCATTAGGAAAAAGATTTAAAAACTATCTCCATGTTAACATTAAAATTAGTAAGGTTTTTTAATGGGGGTAAAAAACTTTGAGATATGTTAATAGATTTTTTATCATAGGTATAGTAGTAGTTTTTTTATTTACAACCGCGACATCAGCTTTTGAAATCTACCAAACCATAGAAAAAAACAAGGATATCGAGA
>QMTJ01000147.1 GCA_003651045.1 Thermoplasmata archaeon
CCAAGGTAAACTATTGAAATAAAAATCATTACTAACCCAAAAATCAATAAAGAAACTACTAAATAGATATTTTTTGTCCAGTCCTGATGAAGTATTAGAACAACATTGGTTGAACTATCATCAAGAAAATAACTTCTATTTTCAGCATACAAAGGAATAATATCACTGCTTTGTGCAACCAGTTTCAAATCTCCTCCACCAATTAACATTTGATATTGACCTTTTTCGTTTGTTTTGCCCTTATACTTTGTATCTGCTCCATTTGGGTATCTATTATACGATGTAATTGAAAGTTCAATATCTGGAAGAGGATCACCATCTTCATTAATAGTTGTAATATTTATTTGTGTTAAATTTGTGTAGCGATAGGTGATATCATCTATTGTTCCATCTGGGTTTTCTGCGATGATATAGGATAGATTTTTCGTTCGATGGGCGTGAACCCTTTCAAAACTTGTTGCCGATATGTCATAACCTGTCATATTTCTGTTATGAACAACATTTGCAGGTTCCATAATTAACCATGTACCATTGATTTTTACTTCAGCCCAAGCGTGATCTACTTCATCACAAACAATAGTTCTTGCTTCTAATCCAGCTTGAGTTGCCATTGCTGTGAAAAGCGCAGCATGTTCTCCACACGCACCACACCGACTAGTTAAAGTCCATAAAACAGGTTTCCTATCATCCAACCTAACGCATAACATATAATCAAAAATAACACCTCCACCAAAATATAGTGGACCAACTTCTACTGAACCATATGTGTTATACATGTTACCTGAGAATCGTTCAAACCAATTCAGAAGAGCCAGCGTTTTTTCCGTATCATTATGACAACCAGCTATTATCTCATTAACAATCCTCTCACATTCACCCTTATTAAATTCAGCACGAACATATTTTACAGGATAAGAAGCAAGAGGAAAACTAAAAAACGCTAATATAAACGGAGCCGCAATTAAATATAAAATTCCAATGATAATAATGATTTTACTTTGCTGTTTTGTCTTGGGTTTCTTTTTAGATCTTTTGAAAAGATAATTCATCAAAATTACAAATAAAATTGTCACAATAATGTTCCAAACGATGAACCAGTTGAGAACCCATATTTGGCCATTGAGAATGAAAAGGGGAATAACTGCAACAATAAGACAACAAACAAGAGCATTACGAATATTCCTTAAATTGATTTTTTCTTTCATTTTAAACTCGAAAATATTTTTTTAAATTCAGAAATCCGTGTTTGCCCTAAAGCAACAATCAGCATTAATGAAAATAAATAACCTTGAATTACATACCCTGGATTTGGAAAATATTTCAATAAAAATATATGAGCAGGGATGTGTTTAGATTTTCTACCTTCTTTTGTATCAACAATATAAATATACTTTTTTCGAATTCTATCGTATCTTAGATCTAGATGAGATTCTGCATTTCTTAAGTCCTTATCAATTTGATTGATAATGAAATAGTAGTCTTTGTTATCATCAAATGATTTTATAAATTCTCTAATTTTAGGTCCAAGATACTTATTATATATCTTTTGGGGATTAAATTCTTGATTCATCGATAACTTTTTCAGACAGATTAAAATAGGTAATATTTTGCCAACTAATTCTACGCCTTTTTGGTATGTTGATATTGAATTTTGAGCTACTTGATATTCATCTCCAGGATTACTTCCTGTTGGAAGTGAATTCCTCCAAGAATTTAAAGATTCAAACCAGGTATAAAGTGGTCTTACAATATCTGATTCAGATTCATTTGGAAATCCATTCATAAAATAAGCAAGGATTTTAATAGCTTGTTCAGGATTACTCACTATAGCATCGTAATATAGACGCAATAATAAGTATATTATTTTATGAACATTATCTTTTCCAACTTGTTTGTCATCTTGTAACCACTCAGTAAATACTTTTATAAAAAATGAATTCAAATCAGTTTTTTCTCTTAAAAAAGCATACATTTTTGGTTTATTTCCAAATATTCCTTGTTTGGTCAGTTCGTCCATTTCCTTAATGAATTGAATTATATCGTCGTCTATACTAACCACCTATATATCCCTTGGAGAGATTATTCTCATCATGAATGAAGACAAATATATAAAGCATTATTTAAACAATTATAATAATAGAAAATTGAAACTATTCGAAAAGATATTACTTGTCTTTCATATCGATCTCTTCTATAGCACTTTCAGGATTTTTTAATTTGTAGATTCTTTTTCTAGAATCTTCTGGATGTAATGATATTATTAACCAACCATGATGTTTTAAATCAGATAATACAACGCTAACTAATCGTTCTTTCTTTTCATTCAACACACTAGCTGCTTCATTGTGATCGAATTCTTTTTCTTTGAACTTTTTCCAAAGTAATGAATACCGTTCCATCAACCATTTTGGTAAAGGCTTTGTCATCTATGTATCTCTCTCCACCACTAATTGTAACAGTGATATACTTATAAATCTATTGTTTCACTGATTTAACCAGTAAATCACAGTAACATTTAAATAATATAAATGCTATACACTATACTAAATAGTAAATAACTATACAATATAGTGAATGAAGATGGCAATAAATCTTATAGAAAAACACAACAAAAACAATAATCTGCATCAAACAATAATCACATTTTTAACAATCAACCATATTCATTCTCAACCAACCCAACGCAAAACAGGTTGGTGGGAGGTGCAAAACAAAATTGGAAAACAATTTTAGAACAAATAATAAGCCAGAAACACTTCGAACAAGAAACCACACAGATAGTTGTGGAGGAAATGGGTGAACATGACCATGTAAAACAAAACCATGATGTTGAAAAATTAACAAACCCCTACATTATAGACCCAGCAAAATACAACACATTCGAAGAGTTAACAAACGCAATCAAACACCATTGGATATACAAGAGAAGAAACAAACCAGAGACAATACAAAAATACATACGAATAATGAAACGAATGGCAAACCATCCAGTATTCCCGGTAAACTGGTTTGATCTCAACCCCAATCAAATCATAGCCTATCTTGAACATAGAGAATACACGGAAAACGCTGGAAAATGCGCAATTGGAAACGAATGGAAAGCAGTAAAAGTAGTTGCAAGAGCATACGGAATGAACACAGACACATGGGGATACGTACCACCAAGCCCACCACCAGCAAAAGTCAGAATCATACCAATGCCTGATACAGTATACAAACTTACAACCCATAAATACAGCAAAAACAGATACGACAACTCTCTCATACAATACATTCTATTCCACGGTTTTCTACTAGGTTTTCGACCATCAGAGATCGTAACACTGAAAGTATCAAACATTTTCTTAGACGAAGGATACATGCTAATCCAGGAACCAAAGAAACACAACCAACTCAGACAAGTATTCCCAGAAGAAGAAATCATAACATTTGACAGACGTAAAAGCCTGAAAAACTGGATAGAACACTGGCGTCCAAAAGTAGAAAACCAATACAGTAAAGACTATCTTTTCATCCAACGAAACGGGAAACCATTCACTGTTAACTACCTAAGGAAGGTACTAAACAACGCGGTGAAACCACTCTGGAACCCTTACAGTCTTTATGTAATGCGGCACTGGTGTGCAATTGCAAGATTAATCCATAGCAAAGAAGAAACCGGTAGATGGGATATATGGGATGTAAAAGAAACCCTTGGTCATGATGATATTAAAACAACAGAAGCGTATATTCGATTCGCAAAACGGTACTACAAAATAGCTCATTATGACTGGATTAAAGCCCTGCTGAAATTCTATAAATAAGACTATATAGAACAGCATAGGGGTTTGATCGAAGGGTATTTAAATGAA
>QMTJ01000148.1 GCA_003651045.1 Thermoplasmata archaeon
ACCTTTATAGGTGTATCTGGCATATTTTCATTCATTCTTGTTCCTCCAAACATGTATTGTTTCTTTAGTTGTTCCATTTTTTTCTTTTTTATTTCTTCTAGTTCTTTATCCATGTTATCTATATTAATGTTTATTCACCTATATAACGTTTGTGCAAAAAAAATGCACAACCATTATATAGTAGAAACAAAATACTAAAAAAAACTAAAGGAAAAAAACCATATATGAAACATATACCAATAGACGAAGACATATGCTGCAACGACGTAATACAATACATATTCGACTTAAACAAACTAGACATAGAAATATATCAAATACTTAAAAAAATAAAAAAAACAAGACCACAAACATTATCAAAAAAACTCAGCAGAGAAAGAAGCACAATATATAGATCACTACAAAAACTAAACAAAGTAGGATTATGTACAAAAAAAACAAACAAAATCAAAACAGGTGGGTACTATTACACATATGAAATAAACAACTCTGAAAAAATCAAAAAAAACCTAGAACACTGTATAGAAAACTGGTACAAAAAAATGAAAGACACATTACAAGAACTATAAAAAAAATTTCTTTATTTGTTATCCTGCAACCATTTACGTATACGAAGATAACCTATTATTTTTTTGCCATCCACCCATAGTATCGGTGCAGTCACCTGTAAATCTTCAAAAACACCATATGCTTTCGCATTACTCAGCTGTTCGCTACTCCAATTATTGACATCATGTGGATATGTCACAATTGTAATATCTTTTCTATCAAATAGTAACTCCTTAGTCTGCATACATTTCGAACAATTCTCTAAAGAGAACAATATCTTCTCAACCATTGAACTCACAACCCCATTTTATACTCTGTGTTAATGTTTTTTCTTTTCTAAATTCCTTAAAATTTTATTATTAGTTAAACTTGTTTCTTATTAAAAATCTTTTTTTTGAGTTTAACAAACAAGTTAACCATAAAATGGGTATCTACAAAATTTGAAATAATAGATGTATGTTACCAATCAGGTATGAAAATATACAAAACACTGTTGTTCATTATTTTAATATTCATCTTTGTATTATCTCTAACTCAGCCTACTCTATCAGGGGAGAATAAAAAAATATATTTCGAGTTTTTCTACAGTAGCACTTGCGGTAAATGCAAAGAATTTTATGATGAGGTCCAAGCTATAGAAAACAACGAGTCATATAACGATACAATAATAGTGCAATGGAAAGACATTGCAACAAACCCTGAGTACAAAGACGAATACAAAGATTATAATAAAAAATATGGTGTATGGTATCCTTTTTTTGTAGTTAAAAACAACACAAATGAAACCATAATCATCCACTCAGATGCAACGCTTAACTATCTTGAAAAAGTTATCAACGACTATATCAGAGGAAGATATGCTGAATCACAAGTAAATAAAAGCATTATCGAAGTTGATTTCCTATTTTGGAATATAAAATTAAACGTATCCAGTTTTTCATTACCCGTTTTAGTTATTATACTTGGTGGCGTAGATAGTTTCAACCCATGCGCATTTTTTATACTAATATTCCTCTTAAACCTCCTTATTTACGCTAAAACACGCCGTAGAATGCTACTCATAGGCGGTGTTTTTATCTTTTTCTCCGGGTTTTTATACTTAATTTTCATGTTTATTCTAACAACCACATTAAGCACAATTCATACTAGTATACTCTCAATTCTTATAGGTTTAATCACACTTGTTTTAGGAGTTTTAAACATAAAAGATTTCTTCTATTTCAAAAAAGGAGTCACACTTAGTATCCCTGAAGAAAAAAAACCTAAACTGTTTAAACAAATGCGTAAACTCGTTAAAACACCACAAGTTTTAACCGCTATTATTGGTACAATAACACTAGCAGCTACTGTAAACTTTTATGAACTACTCTGCAGTCTAGGTCTACCGCTAGTATTCATCAACAGACTCACATCATATAACCTATCGATGACAGAGTATTCACTATACATCCTCTTCTACAACATCATATATGTAATACCATTGATTATTATCCTTCTGATATTTGTAATAACACTTGGGCATCGTAAACTCAGTGAATGGCATGGTCGGGTTCTCAAGTTTTTCTCAGGTGTTATGCTCGCTTCTTTCGGCGTGTTGTTCCTATTCAACTACACAATACTAGAAAATGTTTTCACACCCATTGCGTTGTTATTATTCTCGTTAACAGTAACAGGTGTTATAAGTCAAATCTGGAAAAAATACAATACTACAGATGAATGAGATTAATCTAAAAAATAATATTTTTCATAAACCTTTTTTTTTCATTTCATCTAAAATTTTTAAATTCACAATAGCATAATAAGAGTATTCCAAAGTCGGAACCGTGTTAGATTGCCTACCGAAACCACCAGATTTAGTTAAACACGAATATATAAAACGTTCACAGTTTTCCATATTCCTTGGTTTAGATCCTAACACTTTAAGAGCTCTTAAAGCATGATACGTGTTTTCCAAAAAAGAAGTAGTTTTTAAAGTAAAACCAAAACACCCATCTGGATTCTGAGCATCACGCACCCACTGAATAAAACGTTCTTTCACAAAAGGCAGTCTAAGTTTATTCATCGTTATAACATACTGTGCGCATTCAGAAATGTAACCCAGTTTTTCAGGTGTAACACCAGTGAGAAAACCTATAACTTTTTGATTCAACTCTATACCCATTTTTAATAACTCTTTTATCATAACTATATAATAAATATCAGATATTTTATCTATATCATAGTTAAAAACACTTGATGAAAAATAGTTTCTAACAACAAGCTTGTTACCGTATAAACTGTAGAAGTCATAGAGATAAACCAATCGATATAGTTGTTTTAACCCTGTTTTTTCATTAATGTTAATTTTTTTTATATACTCCTGGGTTTTTTTGTTCACATAGTTTTCACCTAACTCCTTTAACAACCGTAAAGCAAAATAGGTATCCTCAATAGTTGGAGGAGTAGAACGTGTAAAACTAAAACCTCCTTCTATTTTTTCTTTTGAAAAAATAAAATCAATCAACTTTTTCTTTTTCCTCTGACAAATCATACTCTTTTTTTCCTCTGACTCTTATATATCTAGTAGTAAACTTGATGTGTTTTAATAATATTTTTTAACTTTCCTTTTTTAAAATAGTTCATACTAGTGTAGTATTTATAAAAAAAACAAAATTGTTAAATAAAGACTGGGTATATTACCTTCTAATAGGTGAGGAGTATATGGAGATATCTTATATGTCACCCATTAGTGGGATAGTGGCTTTAATTTTCGCTGGTATACTTGCGTATTATGTTTCTAAGAAACCACGTGGAAGTAAAAGAATGGAGGAGATATCAGATTATATACATAGAGGTGCTTTAGCGTTTCTTAAAGAAGAATACAGGATCATCTCTATTTTTGTTGTCGCTGTTGTTATAATACTGTTGATTACAAGTTATTTCACAGATTTGCCATGGGAGACGAGTATCGCGTTTATTGTTGGAGCAGTATTTTCTGCTTTAGCTGGAAACATTGGTATGAGAATAGCTACTAAAGCAAATTGTAGGGCTGCTGAGGCGAGTAAAAAAGGAATAAATAGTGGTCTCACTGTGGCTTTTTCGTCTGGTGCGGTTATGGGTCTTTCTGTTGTTGGATTAGGGATACTTGGTGTGAGTATATTTTATTTCATCTATGGTAATGATGCAGCAAATATTTTGTTTGGTTTTGGTTTCGGCGCGAGTAGTATTGCTTTGTTTGCGAGAGTGGGTGGTGGTATCTACACAAAATCTGCTGATATAGGAGCAGACTTAGTTGGTAAAGTTGAGGAG
>QMTJ01000149.1 GCA_003651045.1 Thermoplasmata archaeon
CCAGTAATATTTAGATAATAATAGATATGGAATTGAGAGAGATATTGTGAGGAAAAAAAGATAATAAACCCATAATGGTAGTCCAAAAAACAGAGGAGTTACTTGATTCCAACCCCAGAAATCAAGGGATAACAAAAAAAATATTGAAAAAACCATGTAGAGTATCACGTTGTTTTTATTAGGAAACCAGAATGGTTTATTCTTCAAACTATCTCCTCATAAATTTAACCTTTTTTTTGTTGTTTTCCTGGTTATAAGGGCTGGAAAACAAACTAAAAAACAATGCCCTATTTTGATGAGTATAAAAAAGTAGGATTTAAAATTTTATATTTTGATATCTTTATGTTCAAAATAAACCATTGAATAACTAATACCCAGAGAGTTACGACTAATAAAACTATGACACCGATATCATAGATTTCTTCAGATTTCAATGTATTATAAGGGCTATAATAGTGTTTAAGAGAAATCAACCCAAGCTGGTTTGTAATCAGGTGACATCTGGCTTAATGATTCAAAAAAGAACATAGCGATAACAGTAGCTATAGTAATCACGCTTGTTATTATCTTCTCATTAATATATAAAAGATTAATATACAACTTAGTTGTTTAACATATTTTTAACATTGGTTAATAATTCTTTAGGATCAAAAGGTTTTGTTATATAATCATAGATATAGGACTCAAGTCCTCTTATTTTCTCATGGTCACGGGTTCCTTTAGCTGTTAAAATAGAGATTATAACGTTTTTATCTAACCCTCTCTTTAATATCTCAGCGATAGTATCCCATCCATCCATGAAAGGCATCATTATATCCATCAAGATAACGCCTTTGAATCCTCTTTCAAGTTCTTTTATACAGTCTTTCCCGCTATCAACTGTTAATACTTCATAACCCTGATTCTCGAAGAGTCTTCTAATACTAATAAGGATATCTGGGTCGTCATCAACAATCATGATTCTTTTTTCCATGTTTTCATCCATCCACATTCTCTCCGCTATGATATACTTTTATAACTTTTACTATATATACTTAACGTGTGAAACTGTCAAAATGAAAAAAAACCTATAATCAATGACAAAAATAAAGTCAGCTCATATCTATGTTCTTTGTTTTTCTATATAACACATTACTGAGTTCACCTATTTCTTCAGGTGAAAGTTCTTCAACTCTTCTATCCATATATAAAATACCATCCTCTATATCAATATCAAATAATTTAATTAATGAAGTCCTTATTTTCTTCCTACGATGAATAAATAGTTTTCTAGTAACATCTAAAAAGAGATCCTCATCCCATACATGAAAAGGAGGGTTTTTTCTAGGTATTAGTTTAACCATACATGAATCAACCTTCGGCTCTGGTTCGAAACAAGTTTTAGGTATAACCTCTAAAACCTTACAATCGGCTTTATAGTAAACATGAACAGATAAACGAGAATAGTTTTTATCTCCTGGTTTAGCAACAAGTCGATCAGCAAACTCTTTTTGATACACTAATACTGCTAAATCAAAACCATAGTTTAAAAGTTTGAATGTAACAGGTGAGGATATCTGAAATGGTAGATTTGAAACTACCTTGTTAAACCTAGGGAGAGTTTCAAAATCAACTTTTAACACATCACCATGAATTAACTCTACATTCTTGGGTAAAAACTTTTTAAGTAACTGAATGAGTTTCTCATCGATTTCTACAGCCAATACTTTACCTGCTTTTTCAGCTAACAATTTTGTAAGTATACCTCTTCCCGGCCCTATCTCAAGAACTACATCATCTCTATTTACATTAGCATGTTGTACTTCTCTCTCTGCTACTTTTTTATCAATCAAAAAATTTTGACCAAGTTTACTTTTCATAATCCACAAAAAACTTTTTTTATCTACGAGTTTTAGAAATTGGCGGACGTGTAAAAAGACGATATTTCTGATTTGGATCTGTAAGTTCAAGTTCAATTCTTTTAGCAATAAGTTTATCAGGCGCCCTAAGGAAATCTATACGCTCACACATTTCTTTAAAACTAGTAAATGGTTTTTTCTTACGTTCATCAAGAATATCATGCATCATTTTTTTACCAAGACCTGGTAAAAGCTCAAGCACATGGAAACGAGTAGAAATCGCTGGTGATTCATTATAAAACTTCAGAAAACGTTCTTCTTGGTTTTTTACAATCTCCAAAATAATATAAGGTAACTCACCATGGGCCGTTGAGGTCATATCCTCATAGTTAACTCTACCTTTTATCTTAGCTATTTTTTTCCTAAGATTAGGGTCCTTCCCTACATATATCCTCTCGCCGATATTAAAAGTGACACCTTTCTTTGGAACCAACTCAAGAAGGGTAAACTGGTTCTCACCTATACCATAAACTAATGGTATTCTTTTATGTGGAGGTAAATCTCCTCTACCTTCAGGTAGGTAGTCTAAAACGTATACGTAATCCTCCACGGTTTTTTTAACCTCCTTTTATTATCCTCCAAACTAAATCTAGTTTCTTTTATTCAATATAATATTTCCCTACTATATCTAAAACGTTTTTGATTTCATCCTCACCTAATGTGATTCTTTCTTTTGCAAAAATTGTTTTAACATCATCTGCTGTTTTTGGAAGTAAATCAGCGATCTTATAAGCATGTTTTTCCTGTAAAAAATCAAGTTTTTGAAGTTCTTTTATCATTTCTTCTGTTTTTTTAACAGGTAATTTAGCGAATTTCTGCGCATGTTCTAATGCTATTCTTTGTTCATATAACAATTCTTTACGTTCTTTACTAATTTTTTTAAGAATATTTTTAACTTCAGCAAGTGAGACAGGTTTAGTCTGATTAGTTTTATTTGTTTCCAATTTTCATCACACTCTTCTTAAATGTTCAGATCTAACAATTAATGTTTTATGTTTTTTACCATCATTTATCCCTACGAGATATGCTTCACCTTGTTTCCCTTCGATTTTACCAGTTCGCCCTTGGAAACGAACATGTGGCATACCCTTGTGAACAGCTGGGTCGATCACAATACTTACAGTTTCTCCTTCTTCAAACTCTTGCAGGGCTCTAGTAATCGATTTTATTCCTCTTTCTCTAGGTTTTTTTCTAAGTATTTTTCTACTTTTGCTTCTTATCCCTTTTGATCGTTTTACCAAACTATTATTCCCCCTTAATGTCTATTACATCTAACTCTACTACTCTACAGGGAACATCAATCATTTCACTTATACTAGGTGTAGTTCTCCCGTTATCACCAGATATCAGTTCCTTGATGTAGGTTCCTGATTCTGCTTCTAAGGTGAGTACAGCTATATCACCATCTATGGACTCAATTTCACAGTTATATATCTGCTTCTCTCTAACCATATTAGCTCGTCTATGAGCCACTCGAGATGGTGTCAACTGATTTATCTTTAAACCCCGTAATGCCTGAACTGCCTTTTTAAGTTTTTCTCTATTTATCGGTTTTTCGCATTTTAAAACAACACGATATACCTTGTTGAAACTAGAGTTTTTAATCCGTACAACCTCATCCCAGTTAGAAAAACGTAAAACAGTTACCTCAATCAAATCCTTGTTTTCACTGTTTATTTTTTCTTTAACTTCCAATAGGTTGATACTTCTAACTTTAGGGTTTTTAACCTCCAGGACAAAAGGACGACCGTTACCTAACATCCTAACATCTATATCCTCACGTCCGCATCCATGGAAAGATTCATCACTACCACCAGTAATTTCTAAAATTTTTTCTGCAACAAGTTCTTCAACGCTTGTGGGATATAGTTTACCTGTGTAACCACATTTTTTACATCCTC
>QMTJ01000150.1 GCA_003651045.1 Thermoplasmata archaeon
CGGCTTCGTCAAGAAGTTGAAAAAAGAAAAAGCGCAGGTGGTAAAGGCAAGGGTTTTTCTGTTAAAAAATCCGGTGATGCAACAATTGGTCTTGTAGGATTTCCCAGTATTGGCAAGAGCACTCTCCTTAACAGGCTTACTGGTGCTAAAAGCAGGATTGGTGCTTATGATTTCACCACATTAGATGTTATACCGGGTATGATGAATTATAGAGGAGCAGAGATACAGGTTTTTGATCTACCTGGTCTTATCACTGGCGCTGCTGATGGTAAAGGTCGTGGACGGGAGATTATATCTGCTATTAGGAATGTTGATCTTGTTTTGTTTATCATTGATGCAGAGCATGAGGATCATATTGATTTAATGGTGAATGAACTTTACAAAGCTGGTCTTCGTTTAAACCAGAAAAAACCGGATGTTGTTGTTAAAAAAACTGGTAGAGGTGGTATTAATGTTACATCTACTGTTAAACTTACCTATTTGGATGAAGGGTTGATACGGGCTATAGCCTCAGAGTATGTTATAAATGCTGATATTGTTATTCGTGAGGATATAACTGAAGATCAGCTTATTGATGTTTTTATGGGTAATCGTGTTTATGTTCCAGGTGTTGTTGTTATAAACAAGATTGATATGGTTTCTAGAGAGCAGTTGCAGAAAAAAGTAGAGGAAATTAAAAACCGTGGTTGGGATGTCGTAACAATCTCTGCTCTAAAGGGAGATGGACTTGTTGAACTTAAAGATAAAGTCTTTAGAGAGCTTAGATTCATCCGTGTTTTTATGAAACCTATTCGCAAGAAAACCGATTTCAATGAACCTTTAATTCTAAAAGAAGGTAATACAGTAGAGGATGCATGCCGTAAACTTCATCGTGATTTCAAAGAAAAATTCAGATATGCAACCGTATCTGGCCCCTCTGCTAAACACGATATGCAGAAGGTAGGTCTTGACCATGTTTTAAAAGATGGAGATATTCTTACAATAGTTACATCAAAATAAAAAAAATGGGTTTTTTAGATTTGAAAACGAAAACATTTTAAGAAATAATGTGATTCCTGGTACTACCATGATGAGGAGAAAAAATTCATCTGTTGTATTTTTATTGTTATGTGTAATTGTTGGAGCAGTAATGCTTAGTGGTTGCAATGAAGAACAACAGTCTACTCAGCAGGGTATAAAAATTGAGATTAAAACTGGTTCTGATGATGGAGGTGTAATAGCTTTAACAGATGTGCTTCCTGCTGCTTTTGGAACAACTAATGGTGGAAGTGATCAACCTTTTATGGTGGGGTTACTTGTCTCTGGAGGTGGTGATAATCTAACTAGTAGAGGGATTTACAGGTTTGATATTTCAGGATATGAAAACAAGAGTTTCACGTTTCATGTGAAATGTGTTGAGAAACATGGTAACCCTGGGAATCTTGAAGTATATGTTACTAATGACACCGGATCGTTGGATACGAATCCTTCTAATATGACTGATGTGTCTAATGTGTGGAATCTAGTAGAAACTGGTGAAAAAATTACTACTACCCTTCCAGTAGTAGGACAATGGGTTGAGGTGGAGATACCGGTATCTGTAGTGGCTTCTAAGGTTACAGATAAGGGGTATATTGTTATAATGTTGAAGTTAGAAGATGAAACTCTTGATTCGAATAGTGACTATTATAGTTTTTCAACATATGAGTATTTACAGGGTTCAGCAAAACCCTATTTATCTATTTCATAAAAAAAGAAAAAAGTATAGAATTAAATCATTTTTTTCTGCTATGTTATTTTTTTAATAGTTTTTTTGCTTTTCTTACCATATGTTTACTATTTAGTTCATATTTTTCTAGTAGATCTGCTGGGTCTCCACTTTCACAGAACTTGTCTTTTATTCCCATACGTAGGAACTTTGTAGAAACATTTTTTTCAGTTAATGTTTCAGCAACAGCTGCTCCCAGTCCTCCTATAACTGAGTGTTCCTCTGCAGTGATTATACCATTTGTTTGTTTTGCATATTTTAAAACAAGAGATGTATCAAGGGGTTTCACTGTATGCATATCAATCACACTAGCTTCTATTCCTTGTTTAAGTAGGTTTTTTCTTGCTTCAAGCGCAGGTTCAACCATGGTACCTGTTGCTATAAATGTTATATCTGCCCCATCTTCTACAACTATGCCTTTACCGATTTTAATGTTTTCAACATCCCCTGTAGTATAGATCAAAGGTGCGTCAGCTCTTCCTACTCGTGCATACATAGGGCCATATGTTTCTGCCATTAGATGAACGATTTTTTTTGTTTGCGTAGCATCACTAGGAGCTATCACTGTCATGTTTGGTAGAACCCTCATCAAAGCAAGATCTTCTATCATCTGATGACTAGCACCATCTTTACCAACACTTATACCTCCATGTGTAGCAAATATTTTCACATTAGCATTTGAATAAGCTATATCCATACGTATCTGATCATAGACTCTACCAGTAGCGAACACTGCAAAAGTACTAGCAAATGGTATCTTACCACAGGATGCAAAACCTGCAGCAGCAGATATCATATTCGCTTCAGCAATTCCCATCTCAAAAAAACGCTCAGGATATTTCCTTGCAAACATGATAGTCTTCGTAGACTTTGAAAGATCAGCATCTAAAACAACCAAGTTTTTATACTCCCCACCAAGTTCAACTAGTGCCTCACCATAAGCATTACGGGGGTTAACCATTTTTTTACTACTATTCAAAGCATTGCCTCCAGTTTTTTCTCCACAAGAGTTAACTCTTCAATAGCCAGGTTACGTTCCATCTCATTCGGTGGTACACCATGAAAATCAACATTGTTCTCCATGAAAGAAACACCTTTACCCTTCACAGTATTCAAAATAATCATAGTTGGCTGATTTTTATGAGAATTAGCTTCATTTAATGCATCAAGGATCTCTTGTATATCATGCCCATCTATTTCAATAGTATACCATCCAAAAGCAGTCCAACGATCTCTAACGGACTCCAGTTTCAACACATCCTCTGTACGCCCATCAATTTGTAAAAAATTTCTATCAATCATACCCACAAGGTTATCAAGCTTATAATGCGATGCAACAGATGCAGCCTCCCAAACCTGCCCCTCATCGGTCTCACCATCACCAAGCATCACATAAACATTATAATCCTTTTTATCAAGCCGTCCAGCAAGAGCTACACCATTTGCAAATGAAAGACCATGACCCAATGAACCAGTTGATGCCTCAACACCAGGGGTACATTTACACACTGGATGCCCCTGAAGCATAGAATTTATCTCCCTAAGTTTTTCTAGCTCTTCCACAGGAAAATATCCACATTCAGCAAGAACCGCATACAACGCTGGCGCAGCATGACCTTTACTAAGAATAAAACGATCACGATCAGGATCAGAAGGGTTCTTCGGGTTATGCCTCATATGAACAAAATAAAGAGCAACAAGCGCCTCCACAGCAGACAACGACCCACCAGGATGACCAGATTTAGCCTTATAAAGCATTTCAATAATATGTTTCCTGATTTTCACAGCCATTAGCTCTAATTGACGTAATTTTTTTTCACTGAGATCCTTCATCGTTTAAACTCCCCGCAGATGAAAAAAACAAGGGACAATTTTTTCCGAATACTTTTTCCCGGTAAATACTTTTTGTAAAATTTTACACATAAAACCACATTGATCAACAAACAAACTTTTTTTATCTCTTTTTAATTTTTACATGATTACGAGATATCTCATA
>QMTJ01000151.1 GCA_003651045.1 Thermoplasmata archaeon
AGGGAAACCGATGAAGATACTGGTTTGAAAACATTGGTTTTTAAGTAAAAGTATTTTTAGGAGGAGGAAGATTACTATTAAATTTAAAATATGAGATAAACTATTTCAGATGAGGGATGCTAAAATGACTACATTTACTGAACTTAGTGAAAAAATTAAAACCTTGAAAGAAGCACGTAGTATTTTATATAATGAGTACACCCAGTCTGATTTCCATAAAAAGAAAGAGGAGCATCCACATGAACTTGTTCCTTCTTCACCAGAGGATGAAGAGATTTATAAATTACTCACCGCTATTCAACAGCTGGATTATCATATTAAAAAACTTCAGGATGAACAGTTTAAGATTTTAAAAGAAGAGGAAGAAATAAAAAAAGATTAAATGTTTTTTCTCAGGGTTTTTTTATAGAATATTTCTTTTTATTCCAAACATTGATCTTATTAACACGATTATTGGTATAATCTCTAGTCTACCTACCCACATGTTGAAGATAAGCATTATTTTAGCTAAAGGATGCATTTCGATGCTGGTTATACCTGTTGATAATCCTACGTTTCCCTGTGCTGAACATACTTCAAAGATTACGTCACCTAATGTTCTTTCAGGGAATATCACACCAATTAAAAGTACTCCTATTATAAGTAAGATAGCCCACATAAAAGATATGATTGCTGCTTCGTTTATGAGATCCAGTGCTTCTTCTTTTGAAAGAGATTTTTCTCCTAGTTTATGAACAAAAACACGTCGTGGTGTGGATATAGCTCTTTTTATCCTCCATCCTACTCCTTTGTAGAGTAGTATAGCTCTAAATAGTTTTATTCCACCAGAGGTTGATCCTGCTGCTCCACCGATTATCATGGCAGAAGCAAGTATTAGTTTCGCAGGTTCACTCCAACTAGAGAAACTTTGTACTGTGGAAAAACCTGTACATGTAATAGCGGATACAAACTGGAAACCTGATTGTTTTAAAGCGAGTAAAAAGTTATCATGGTATAGCTGGGTGTTATGGAAATTTACTACTGTTAAACCTATTACACCTAATATTATCAGTGTTATTAGGGCTTTAAACTGTGGATCTGATAAGAATTTTTTTATCCGACCTTTTAACAGTTGATAATGTGCAGCAAATGCTATACTACCAGTTACCATTAACAATAGGATAGCTATTTGACTTATTGTCCCAAAACTAGCTATGCTATCATCTGTGACTGAGAAACCACCTGTTGCAAGTCCTGTCATAGCATGATTCAACGACTCCCAAGGTGTCATACCTACACCTGGCGGGGACAAAGCACCTATGATTGTTAATGCAGTTATACCTATGACTGTGTACATTAAGAAAATCCACCATATCGTTCGAACAGTTGAAACAATACTAGGATGGGTTTTTTGATCACGTGCCTCGCCTTTATAAAGTACAAAAGAACCAGTACCTGGTCTTGCCAAGATTGATAGTGTTAAAACTATTACACCAACACCGCCAACCCATTGTATCAGTGAACGCCAGAATTGGAGAGTATACGGGAGATGTTCCTCATTAGCAACCATTGTAAGACCTGTTCCTGTCCATCCTGACATTGATTCAAAAAACGCTGAAAGTGGTGTCATATGAAGCATTTGAACCTTATCGTATGGTATAAGCCAAAAAGGAATACTGCTAATGAGTGAGATAAACAGCCATCCTAACGCTGCTGTTACCATAGCTGTTTTAAAATTTGCAGGGTCAGCTTTTTTAAAACCAAAATACAATGGTAAACCCAGACCAAAGAATATGAACAAGGTTATAACTAATGGTGTCACCGCGTCGAAACGACAATTACTACCATATTCACCAAAAAACAAGGGTACAACTAGAGAAAACAGGGTGATAAACCCCACGATTATGAATATTCCACCGAGATCCCTTAAAACACTTTTTAAATCACTCATTTTTTCCTCAACATTTCCTTCTACAGTTTTTACTCTCACCTTAAACTACTTATAAAAAAATATATAACAACTACTTATAGTTTTACAGATTCTTAATATTCTTAACTTTTTCATCAAGAACCAGTTTTAATTCCTTAAAGATATCCCTTTTTGTAAAAACATCAGCTTTAACAGCAATTGATATCTTACTAGACATAGCTCGTGCTATTTTACCTCTAAATTTACGAGGAGCCGTATTAATATAAGGATGTTGAAAAATCACACCATGTTTCGGTGGTTTACCACCTTCTTTTTTATATCTAAAAAGTGCTTTTTCAGCACCTAAAACCTGTATAGTAGAAGCAGGTAAACTCGATAGTTTCTTTAACCCACCAGCAAACGCTATCAAACGTGCACCGATCAAAGGACCAACTATATTAGTTAAATTCGGAGCTATATCACGCATATCATCTTCAATCTGTTTCTCAAAATATTTAATACTACTATCAACCATGGAAAAAACATTTTCAAGAGGTTGAATTTTTTTCTTAGACGCTGATATACTTTTCCACCTTTCAAGTCGTTCAGATAACAAATTAGAAACCTGTATAAGATCATCAAGAGCATTAACCATCTGAATAATTTGTAAATCCTTAGATTTCAATTCCTCAAGAGTTTTTTCTTCAGCAACAACCTTAGCTGCCTTATGGAGTAAATTTTCAGAAAAACCAAAATCCCTAGGTTCAATATCAAATTCTATAAAAAACGGGTCATTAGGTTTATAAACACCATACCTGTGTAGTCTTTTTTCATTTACAACTAATTGCTCTTTCACGTTTTTAATAATTTTTTTCTCCTCAGATAAGACTTTGTTTTTATCTATCTCTATTAATCTTTTAGAGATTTCTTTCTCATCTTTTGGAAATAAAATTTTTTTCTTTACACCCTTTTCATCGCATAGAAAAACACCAAACCATTTCGTCACAAGATACATATAGATTCAGTAATATGATAAGAAATCTCTTTTTAATGTATTTTTCGCATTCTAAAAAACTTTGAAACCAAAAAGGAGAACATCTTTGAGATATTACATTTATATAGCATGTTTTACTTTATGGTTGAGGTGTTAACCTGGTAGATATCACCGTAGAAATAGCAGGTTTAAAACTAGAAAAACCTACAATCCTTGCATCTGGTATCATGGATGAAGATGCTGGGGCGATGAAACGAGTTTTTGAATCTGATGCAGGAGCAGTTGTTACTAAATCCATTGGTTTAAAACCACGTGAGGGTTACCCGAATCCTACTGTTATAGAACTTGAGTATGGTATTTTAAATGCTATCGGTTTATCAAACCCTGGTGTTGATAATTTTGAGGATGAAATTAAAATTCTTAAAAAAATGAAGATACCAGTAATCGGAAGTATTTTTGGATCATCGACAGAAGAATTTGTAAAAGTCGCTGGTAAAATGGAAAACTATGGTGTTGATGCTTTAGAACTAAATATGAGTTGTCCACATGCAAAAGGATATGGACTTGAGATAGGGTCTAAACCAGAGTTGGTTAAAAAAATAACTTTTAATGTTAAAAAAACAGTCAACATCCCTGTTTTTGTGAAATTGTCACCGAATCTTACAGACATTGTAGCGATTGCTAAAGCAGCTGAAAAAGGAAACGCTGATGGTATCGTAGCAGTTAATACTGTAAAGGCAATGAAAATAGATATCAACCTTAGAAAACCTGTGCTTTCAAATAGAATAGGAGGATATTCTGGAAAGGCGATAAAACCCATCGGGATTAGATGCGTATATGAGATATCAAAAAACATAGAT
>QMTJ01000152.1 GCA_003651045.1 Thermoplasmata archaeon
AAAAAGGGCAACGGAAGTTACATCCCATAGTCCAGACTATAGCACTAATTGTATCTGGATAGTCAAGGAGTGATGTTTTTTGTAACCCTCCGAATTTCATTTTCCTATCACTTGCTTTTTTTTATTTGTTTTTCATATCAAATGTTTTACGATCATGGAACTCCTGTTGTTTACCACGATTCCACTGGTTAACAGGTCTAAGATAACCTACTACTCTAGAGTAAACCTCACATTCAGTGTTTTTCCCTTCAGATTTACACGTCGGGCAGATATGATGTTTACCTGGCATGTACCCATGAACAGGGCATACACTAAACGTAGGCGTAATAGTATAGTACGGTAATGTATAGTTCTCAGCGACTTTCCGTATGAGCTTCTTAGTTGAAGTTAAGGAAGGCTCCTCCTCCCCTAGAAAGATATGAAGTACCGTACCACCAGTATATTTAGACTGCAGCGTGTCCTGTAGATCAAGTGCTTCAAAGACATCAGTTGTAAAACCAACTGGGAGTTGTGTAGAGTTTGTATAATATGGTTCCACATTCCCACCGTTACCATAAAACTCCTGATTATACACGCGTATGTCAGGATATTTTGCTTTATCGATACGGGCAAGGCGATAGCTGGTACCCTCAGCAGGGGTAGCTTCAAGGTTGAATATATCCCCTGTTTCCTCCTGGAAATCAGCGATTTTCTCCCGCATATAGTCAAGGACTTTCTCAGCGAACTGTTTCCCCTCCTTGTCACCAATGCTTTTATTCATAAAATTCAACAGCGCATCATTCATACCGATGAGACCTATTGTGGAAAAATGATTCTTCCAGTACTCACCAAAAGCTTTTTTGATATCAGATAAATAAAAACGTGAATACGGATGCAGTCCGCTATATGTTAAATTTTCAATTACTTCTCTTTTTATTATAAGACTCTGCTTCGCGAGTTCCATGAGTTTACCAAGTCGTTCAAAGAAATCATCATCATCTTTCGCTAAGTAACCTATACGTGGCATGTTTATAGTTACCACACCAATAGAACCAGTCTTCGGATTGGCACCAAATAAACCACCGCCACGTTTACGAAGCTCTCTGTTGTCGAGACGAAGTCGACAACACATCGAACGAGCATCATCTGGTTTCATGTCACTGTTGATAAAGTTTGAAAAATAAGGTATACCATATTTAGCAGTCATATCCCAGAGTGGATTAAGAACATCATTATCCCATTTAAAATCTTTAGTAATGTTATATGTTGGAATGGGAAAAGTAAACGGTCTCCCTCTAGCATCTCCTTCATACATTATCTCTGCAAACGCTTGATTAATCATATCCATTTCATCGACAAAATCACTATAGTTATCATCTTTTAACTCTCCACCAATTATAGCTGGTTCATCTACTATATAACCTGGGACAGTGAGATCAAGAGTGATATTAGTAAACGGTGAATTATGATAAAATACTAAACCTGTTCCGCCAGCAAAGTTTTCTTCACAATCTTTGACATCAACAGAGATATCGTACTCCCATTCCCAACTATTTTTATAGTCTTTAATCTCGTATACTGGAGTTCCAGCTACTTCTTGAAGCGTTATATCAAGTTTTCTTTTAGGGTTTTTATAGATAAGGAGGGACCCCGCTCTGTTTTTATTTTTTGGAACTACCCTAACTCTCCACCCATTTGCTATACTTAACAGTGACACACCTGTTAATAGTTTATCTGACATTGAAGAATAATTTATTTTTTTTGATTTTTTATCAAAATATCCATCTCCTTGAAAGAGTGTTTCTAAAAAGATATTCCTATAATACGAATTTAGATCAAATACAAAAGATGGTACTGTTTTTTCTTTTGATGTAGCACCAGCAAGGTATGGGAGTAAATAGGTGTATAACCCACTCATTCTAATATTTGAAATTATCGTGTTTGTTTTACTCTGGTTTTTATTACTATACCCCTTGGTTTCTTCTATATTTACTTTAACTCCTATTGCTTTTGCAATATTAAGTATGTCTTTACTATTATTTTTTCTCTGTGAAACTACTATACCTGAATGTACTGCTTTTCCTTCTGTTATGTACCATGCGGTTAGTTTCACGAAATTCTTAAGTTTTTCACCATTTAGATATCTCTCATAAAGATGTTCGTTGTAAGGTTTTATATAGATTTTTGCGTCATCTCTTAATTCATCTGAGTATTTGATATATGTTTCAAAAGGAACAATGTTTTTCTTGAAACCTTCATATAATGTGGTTTTATCTGTTCTTCCATTTTTGTAAAGAAATTCTTTTAACGACCCGTAGAGTGTTTTTATTTTTTCTTTTATCGTAGGTACATCTTTGGCTTGGATAAATATTCGTTTTTTTATTTTTTCAGGTAGCTCTTCTATTAATTCGAATAAATCTATTTTGTTTTTATCGCCTAGCATGTTTTGTTTTAGTTTGTTTATAGAGAGTATATGGTTTTTCTCGTTTAATGTTGAGTTTGGTCTGGTGCATTCTAACTCTTTTGCCATTACAGGTTTTATGTTGTTACCGTTGATTTTGAAAAGTGAATGAGCTGGTGAGATTTTTATTTCTCCAGAGCCGGTTCGTATTTTTTTGAATCCATTGGTTTTTACTTTATGTTTAATCAATGCTTTTACTGGATGCCATTGTATTTCTCCTTTTTTGTTGAAACTGATTACTTCTAATTTGTCATTTGGTATTACTGCAAATGAATCTTTAGATGGGTTACCGTATCCATCTATGTTATTTATTATCGATTCCCGGTTTTCACCAAAGGTTTCTTCAATTAGTTTACCTATTTGTTCGATTTTTATTTTACCATTTCTTTTGAAGATAACTGGTTCTTCATAGGCGAGTGATTGAAAACCTACTCTTGTCGGGACGTTCATGTTGAAAAGGAATTTCTGCATCTCCTGTTTAACATCACTGTATTTTAACCCATCATATCGGATAAATGGTGCTAATAGCGTGTCAAAGTTTGATAATGCTTGTGCACCTGCCGCCTCCCCTTGTAGAGTATACAGGTAGTTTACTATCTGCATGAGTGCCGTGCTGAAGTGTTTCGCGGGTTTACTTTCTATTTTACCAGATACACCTCTAAATCCTAGGAGTAATACGTCTTTGAGATCCCATCCTACACAATATGCGCCAAGCGTTCCGAGATCATGAATGTGATAGTCACCATTTGTATGAGCTTCTCCTATCTCTGGTGGATAAATTTTGTTCAGCCAGTAATGTGAGATAATGTTCTCTGTAGCGTACACGTTTAACCCTTGTAATGAGTAACTCATGTTGCTGTTTTCTTGGACTTTCCAGTCCATCATACTAAGATAATCGTCAACTACATCGATATCTTTGAGGAGACCACCGATTTCACGGATGTCCTGATGTTGTCTCCTATAAAGGATGTAAGCTTTAGCGGTTTTAGCATGCCCTTCTTCAATAAGTGTTTTTTCTACTATGTCTTGTACTTGTTCAACAGTGGGTATCTCACCTTTTTTTAGTTCTTTCTGGAGTCTTTCTAATACTTTATCAGTTAGTTCAACTGATTTCTTGTAGTCTTTACCACCAACTGCCTGTGCTGCCTTCCAAATAGCGTTTGTGATCTTTACAGGGTTGAAATCAGCTATTTTTCCATCTCTTTTCCTTATTTTTCTAATCATAGTGTTTTTTCTCTCCCCTCTTTTTTTGTTTATTTATTTTTGTTTAATAAGGTTTTTAATTTCTTC
>QMTJ01000153.1 GCA_003651045.1 Thermoplasmata archaeon
AACCACAGAGAGCAAACAATGTAAAAATCTTTATTATCAAAGGTGTTTCTTTTGTCTGAACGTTCTTATTTTCCATGAAGAGATAATAAAAAATGTATAATATATCTTTTACCCTAGAAATATTGTGGATGTCAAGTTAAGAATTAAAATATGATAGCTCCCATCTACTTTCTTGGGATGAAATATGGATGGGATGCTATCACATATAATGAAAGTTTTAGAAACTAAAAATGTTTTTGTAAGAAATCGTAAAAAGTTAAGCACAAGGGCTCTTGGAATATTGTTGTATCATTACGGGCTTTCTCTTAGAGCTTGTAGAACAGTAGTATACAAGCTATGAGACGGTTAGTCATGAGGCTATCCGTCTTTGGTATCATAAAACCTCAGATTTATTCCAAATACATTTTCGGGTTGATGATGTAGCAATTTATGATAATAATTTTAATGTTTAGAACAATGTGTTATATGCTGTTTCAACATAAAACCAAGCGAGAAATCCCCAAACTTTAGTTTGTGGGATGAACCGCATGGAACTTAAACCTTAAAAATGCCGTCAGATATTTTCTTCCCTTGGGAGGGAAGCCATGCCATTCATGGCATGGAAGAGGGACTTCTAGGTTTTTTTATGATGTTTTTATATACTTTACCTGATGCATCAAGTGGGACAACGATGGGTGGTTTAAATATGAACCAGGTGGGTATAGTTTTCCTAGTTATTGGTATAGGTATGATTGTTTTAGGATGGTTTTTGAGAAAATAATTTTTTTCTGTTAATCATGTTTCTTTGTTTCTCTTTAGTACCTTTTATCCAGCCGGCTAATAAAAACATGACACCAAAAAACAAAAAGAGTATTTATGTAAACAATATTAACGAGTTTAAAAATTTGAGAATATTTTGATTTTTATAACAAAATGTTACTCTACTAACATTGAACCGATAATGTTTCAAAATTTTAACAAAAACTATATTTTTGTGATATTTAAACATAATTTTGTTATAATAATAACGTAAATTATTTCAGCCCAATTTCCTTTTATAATAGTATAGTGAAGGGAGGAGGAAAAAGTATGCTAAAGAAAAAAATTGTAAAGGGTAAGTTTTTAGCACTATTGATAGCTTCATTGACTATTTCAATGGTCATATTTGTTCTTCCTGTAAATGCAGCAGTAATTTCAAATTGTAAATGTAAATCTTCAGATGCGAAAATCTCAGAAACTTCTATTACAAATGGGGTCATATATAAATCTAATAAAGTACGTTTTTCTTTTGCGAACAATGAGATCAGCGGAATAACAGTTATTGATCTAGATGGAAATGGCAAGCCATTGGGTGACCCATGGGCATGCTTTGCAGTTTGTTTAGGCGGTATACAACTTAGTGCAGAGTGTATGGCGGCTGTTGCTGGTTGCATCCCCGCACCTCTACCGATAAATCCAGCTTGTTGGGCAGCAGTTGTAGCTTGTGGTGTTGCCATAGGTCTATTACTGGCTTGTATCACTGAATGTTGGCCAGATGGTGGCGGCGGTGGTTGTTTTCTATCGGGATCACAGGTATTGATGGCAGATGGAACACATAAGAACATTGAAAGTATTCAAGTTGGTGATGTTGTAGCTTCTATGAATCTAACAGATTATTCCTATACAGATGGTGTCGTGACTGAGGTATTTCATCATAATGAAAATGAAATGGGCGACTATTATCTCATCATAAACGGTAGACTTAGGGTTACACCAAACCATCTATTGCTTATGGAGAATTATACATGGAAAAATGCAGGTGACTTAAAAACTGGCGATATACTATTTAGTTTACATGGAAGCGAATACGTGTACTCTATAGTTAGAGTATATGACTCAGTTCCAGTATATCATATAAAAGTGGAACCGGATGAAGTCTATTTTGTAGATGGATTCGAGGTAGGAGGGAAACCGGGAATACCATCAAGTAGTAGCCACAGCCACCCCTTTTTAAAAAATGTTGCCATATTGCAAAAAGAGCACATGCTACAAGCGATAGTACAAAAATCAGAAGGTAGGTGAGGGAAACCTTTTTATCTCACTCATCTATTATTTTTAATAAGGGAGGTAGAAAAAAAGTATTAAAAAAAGAAAAATTTAACAAATGAGATGATAGAATGAAAAATTTTTTCTGGGTGCCAGATACTTATGATCAATTTAAAAGATTTTTTATGCCATGGTACTTCTTTTGTGGTTTAACGCTTATACTGATATCAATAATCGTAACTATTTGGGCAGGTCTTTTCTTAACTCTAGGGATTCTATTTATTATCGTTTTAATCATATATGTTGTAAGTGTACCATTGGGACTGCGTTTTTATAAAAAACATTATTATATGAGAGAGAACAAAAAATAACTTTGAATTAACATGATGATGTGATTATTCCAAAAGGTTGATTCTTTATCACGTTATATATATTCAAATCTAAACAAGATAAAGGTAAAACAAGATGAGAAAAAATACATTCGTGTTTGTCTCTATATTACTTCTTTTACTATTCTCTACGCAGATTGTAGTATCAGATGAGGAGTATGATAATAAAAATCCGTATGAGAATTTAGTTCAAATAGAACTTGAGTTGTTCAATTTTTCTTCCATTTATCAAAATAAAAGCATGCCTGGTTTTGATACTTATAATCAAGCAATAAAACTTGTCAGTGAATATCCACTTACTGCATATAATCTCTTATTGAACTGCTACAGAAACACATTGTCTAATAGTTTGCTTGAAAAAATTAAAGTTTTAGGAGGTAAAAAAGTAGCTGAAACATTTTTATCTGATAATCAGGACAATTTATCTACTATTGTACATAAAACAAACGATATTATACCTAAAACATTTGCTTCTCTAGAATGGCTTGATCTTGCAAAACGTGAAATAATGGATGCTAATAAATACCTTGATCAAGCGATGAAGTCATATAATAAAAAAGATTATAATTCAACCGTTGCATATTTAATTTTTATGAATTCTTCAATACACAAAGCTAATGGATTTGCTTTTCTTGCTAATGAAAGAAACAGGATAAATATTATTTTTACAAATACATCAAAGCTGTTAAATAGTGTAAAAAAAGTTGCATCAAAGTGGATTGATTTTGCGGAATCAACAATTGATTTTTATGAAAACATAGGTTATCAGAAATATTCATTGCATTCAAGACAGATCTTAAATCAATCAAAGGAATATTATTCTAATAAATTATATTATATTGCCATAATGAATGCTGTCTATGCTAAAACATTAGTAGAATACTATACCCATGAGTATTTGACTTATAGAGAGTATCCCTCGGCATCAAGTTCTTGTAAAACATATTTGAATTGGACAGAATTAATTATGAACTCGGTTTATAATGCTATTGATGTTGATGCTCCTTTCGCTAAAAGTATGTTGGAACAAGCACAGCTTCATTTACAAGATGAATTAAAAGAAAAAGATAAAAGTAATGCTTCTGCTATTGCAAGACTTTCTATTCAGGAGTCGTTAATTGCTGGTCAGCAAGCACAAGCGGTGTTAGATTTAAGACATGCAGTAGAACAAGATCTTAATATTTTGTATGCCTTACCCGGGGCGTCAGGTGAGGGAACACCAGGTGGTTTAAATATGAACCAGGTGGGTATAGTTTTCCTAGTTATTGGTATAGGTATGATTGTTTTAGGATGGTTTTTGAGAAAATAATTTTTTTTCTGTTAATCATGTTTCT
>QMTJ01000154.1 GCA_003651045.1 Thermoplasmata archaeon
ATTCTACCAACAAAATAGTTAGGTATCAAATCTAGATCAGGTGAGGCATAGAATAAATCAGTTGGAACCCAACTCCAACCTATAGGATACCCTATAAATTCACCTGTATGTTCATAAAAATAATAACTAGGAGGGACCTGCTTGGCAGTGCCAAATAATGTTACATATTTTAGATTTGGATGAATAGTTTCATTGTTAAGATATGAAATAATTTTTTTAGCAAGACTATAATTATAACCAACTACTACATCTGTATCTCTGTATTCTTCATCCTTGTAGCCAGGGTAATCTGGATCATCTGACTCGTTATAGTTTTCATTAATCCAAGATGTTTTTACCACTTCAGTTTCAATACCTTGAGCATCATGAAAACTCTCAAGATCTAAAGCCTGGTTATAAAGTTCTTCCGAAGTAATAATAATGTTTTCAGCTGACGATGATGGAAAAGATGTTACACTACTTTCTCCTGCATTTTTATACAGTAAAGTTACCACTCCCTCAGTAATTAATACAAGTTTTCCTTCACGAGGGATATACTGAACAGGAAATAATTGTACAATTACTAATTGTTTATCTCTTGTTTTCCCACACTGGTATTTTAGAATCTCACCAGGGAAAAAATCATCACTACCGTAAAGCTCTATTTTAGGTTTAATTTTGTCATTAAAATATTCTTCAGCTTTATCTTCAGGATACTCTAATATAAAAGGTTTAGGTACTGGTGTAATTCTTACTCTGTTTTTGATTTCAACATAATATGCATCTGAGAATACAACATCAACAATTCTTGCGTTTTTTGGGATTTCAAAAGTAATAGATTTCATAGGTAAAATTGGTTCACCAGGTGCTCCTATTAACTGTAAACCCTTAATCTCTAAGAAATATCTACCATAATCTCTTTGATGAAAACTACACTCGCTAAGTTTGATATTGATTTTTTGTGTTTGAAGTGAATCATATTCATAGTTGGATAATTTGTTGGTTTTTATGATTCCATCAATATCTAAATCAGTTGCATCAAGTTTTTTTTCAGAAAAACAGATTTGAAACCCTTTATCATTTAAATATCTCGAGTTGGTTGTTTGATTTTCTTTTTTTATTGAAAACGCGTTAGCTGTTGATAAACTAGTACCTAATAAAATTAGTACTACAAATAATGTAAAATATTTATTTTTCATTCTATCAACTTATATTATATCTTTACTACTATTAAATTATCTAATATAAAAAGATTTTGTTAAAATTATAAAAAGTATAGTCATTGAAAAACATTATATTCATAGTTTTATTGATAAACTACATAAGATTATTTTAAAAAATGGGAAAATAAAACTAACTTCAATTTTTGATCAAGAAATAACCATTAAATAAGATATTACATTATACCCTTTATTAAGGACTTATGGAAAAAATAGAGTATCTCACGAGAAACACAGTTGAAATAGTTACATTAGATGAGCTGAAAACAGTTTTTAAAAAAGAAAAACCTAAAGGATATATTGGTTTTGAACCATCTGGTACTGTTCACATTGGTTGGAAAATCTGTACGAACAAGATAAAAGATTTCTTAGATTGTGGTTTTGATTTCACTATATTACTCGCTGATTGGCATGCCTATATCAATGATAAACTAGGTGGAGACATTGAAAAAATCAAACTATGTGGCAGATACATGGAGGATTGCTTCGCCGCCATGGGTGTGGATACTAGTAAAGTAAAATTTGTTTATGCTAGTGATTATGTAGATGATTCGAAATACTGGGAGCTTGTACTTCGTGTTTCTAAAGCTACATCTGTAGCACGTGTTAAACGTGCATTGGATATAATGGGTCGAAAAGAAGACGAGGCGGAGAAAGATCTTTCAAAATTGTTCTATCCAGCTATGCAAGTAGCTGATATTTTTTATTTAGATGTAGATGTTGCATATGGAGGTATGGATCAGCGTCATGCTCATATGCTAGCACGTGATGTATCGAAAAAACTTGACTGTAAATCACCTGTTGCAATTCATACACCATTGTTGACTAGTTTACAAGCAAGTGGTCGTATGACTCCTGTTGAAAGTAAAATGAGTAAAAGCAAACCTGATTCTATGATATCTATCCATGATACACCAGAAATGGTTAAAAACAAACTGAGAAAAGCATACTGTCCAGAGAAACAAACCATGGGTAATCCTGTTCTTGAGATATGTGAATATGTGATTTTCCCAGAGTTAAAAGATGAATCTTTTTTAGTTGAACGACCAGAGAAATTCGGTGGAACTCTTGAAATCAGAAGTTATAAAGAGCTGGAGGAAACATTTGCCAATGGCTTACTTCATCCATTAGATTTGAAAAATGCAACAGCTGAGTATATCAACCGGATTCTTGAACCAGTTCACAAGTATTTCGAAGAACACCCTGAGAACTATAATCAGATGAAAAAGCTAAAGGTTATAAAAAATATATAAAGAAACATCTTTTGGGTTTTTGTAGAAGGATTTTAAAAACAATTTCTATTTACCCTTTTTTGAATGGAATTCAAATCGATACAGGATTTAGAAAAATATCTGCAGATGCTTAAAAGTAAACGACGTCATCCAAAGGATTACGTTTTTGGTATAGAACTTGAAGGTACCCTAGTTGACGTTGAAGGTAAACCTCTTGATGCAAAAGAGGTAATACCACGTTTAAATGATATACATCAAGATTATACATTCTCTGAAGAAGCAGGAGCTTGTCAGATCGAAATCAAAAGTCTTCCTCGTGATTTTTCAACAGAGGCGTTAAGGGAAAAGGAAGAGTATTTAATCGATGTTATAAATGATATCGCTGAGATCGCTGAGAAGATTCATAAAAAAGAAGCTATTTTTTTGTTGATAGGAGCAAATCCTCATCCTGATGTTCTCTCTGATAAATGGATTGCAAAAAACGAGCGTGCTAAAAGAATGGCTCAATGGCGTTCAAAGTTCCCTTCTATACCACTTGCAGATATAACTATTAAACCAGAGCATATAGCCTGTGCCATCCAATCTATTCATGTACATATAAACGGTAAAAACCCAGATGATGTTGTTGACAAATTTAACAGACTTCTATATATGACCCCAGAGTTTATAGCGCTTTCAGCAAATAGCCCAATCATAGGCGGACGACTTATTGATTACGCAGAGTCAAGGTTACTATTATACGAGCTAGCAGATGGAGGAAAAGGTGGCTTCCCTAAGTTAAATACGTACCCAACTAATATTTTTGATTACGGGAATTATCTATTTTCTCAGGAGAAAATACTCGCTACTACTCTTAGTCAGATTGTAAAAGAACGTCATGAGGATACTCGTATACAGTTTGAAGTCCCATTCAGGGTAGAAAACAGGGTATGTGCTGTACAAGCTGCTGTAAGAGAAAATATGGCTTTGATTGAGTACATAATAGGTAGATTAAAGTATGCTCAACGATGGAGTAGACAGGTTCTCCCTGCATTCCATGAGATTGAGATAAACAGGATAGAAGCAATTAAAAATTCTCTAAAGGGAGTATTTATCTGGAATGGTAAATCTATTCCTATAAAAGAATACCTCTTGGAGGGTATTAAAAAAGCAGAGAAAGGAATTGAATATTTTTATGATCACCCACGTTATCTTCATATACTTAAAACCCGTGTTGAGAAGAAGACCACTAGCGCTGATGTACTAC
>QMTJ01000155.1 GCA_003651045.1 Thermoplasmata archaeon
TATCTATCCTTATAAATATTTATTAGGCATTATGATAACTGTTTAATATAAGAATGTTTTCTTGTTTTATTTTAATATATTTCAGATTTGATTATTTATAATTTTTAAAGTTATAGGTATTTTTCTTTCTATAGGGTAATCAACTGGTAAAAACTATATGATGTCAACATTTACTTTATATTTTCTCTCTTTTTACAAAAAAAATTTAACCATGCTCTTTCTATCTTTCTTCTTTTTTTAGTGTCTCATATTCCAAATGGTTCCTATACCGTTCAGGTTAATATCGTGATCACCATCTTCATCTGACCATGTGATCTCACCAGATATAGTACATCTCCCTATTTTCATTCCAACATGTGTAAATCGTTTCCATAGATGATCATAGGTGTTGTCTGCTTTGATATTAAAAACTATTTTTATCTTATAAGGTTGTAGCAGTAATTGCCCGAGTCCAGGTTCCGCAGTTACACTAGTTTCAACTGGTATGTTAAGTAGTAGAAAGATTTTATCAGAATTAAGTATTTCAACTTCGACATTTCCCAACCGGGTAATTGTTTCTCCTTTATCTGTTGTTATAATTAACGAAGCAAAAGGGTTAATCTTTATAGTTTCTATTGATTTAAACTGTGGAGTAAAATAGTAGTTACTATAGTAGATATTCCATCCATTATCTAAGGTTATATGGCACCAGTCCCATCCCCTGATCAATCCTTTGGTAATAAGACTTGAAACCCAGGTGTGTTCATGGTGACCGACACCTTTTACTTTGAATGGTAATCTATCAATCTCAACAGTACCAGTTACTGTGCATCCTGTGAAAATATAACTAGCGATACTACCCCTGCTTTTGTCCACAACCTTGTTACTATATATCCAGATAGGTGGTGAAGGTGCGAAATATTGTAGATCTATAACAAGATCATGTTTAGGATCAATGTCTTCACCTTCAACATGAACATGCCAATCTGGTGCTTTACCTTGGATATATGAGTCTTCAAATGTAACTTTGAATCCTTTACTAGAGGATGAAGCCTGAAGCACGGGTTCTTTTAGAAAACTATATTCACCTAGTAATGGTCTTTTTCTCTCTACTATACCACCATATTCTTTCCCATCTGGGCTATGTAGAACAACTATGAGGAGATCAGGTTTTTCCCAGAAGAGATCATTACGTGCCATATGGTTGAAACTAACTGTTAAAGTCCAACCTGGTAACTCGCTATCGCTGTCAAAAACAACTGTATAATACCACCATTCCCTATTAATCATTAATTTTGTGTAATGTGGTCCTTCATCCTCTGGGTCTACGGTTCTCTCGTTATAAAGAGTTGGGGATTCTGGTAATTCTTCTTTTTCAGTGAAAAACCAGCTACCTAAAACCTCTTGTGTTGGTTTATATATCAACGTTATTTTTCCTTTACAGTTTGTTATTTCGTCTCCTTTTAGAACATATTTAGTGAGACTAGAGGGGTCGCATTCTCCTTGTATTTCGATGTTGATCCATAGTACGTCCCCTGATACATATACAACAGTTAACTTGTTATTTTTATCATCTTGTTCGAACTCGATATGTGGAGTCTTTGGTTTACCAGGTGGGTGTATATAGCCTGCTCTAAGAAAAACAATACCTGCTATGATTAATAGTGCTACTATGATGATCGCATCGATTTTTTTGATTTTTTTATTCATTCCACACCAGCATATTTTATGGGTTTAAAATAATATTTATAAATGTTTATTATTAAATCTTTCTTTACAAGAGTTACCAAAATACCTATATATACTCAATATTTATTGATAAAATTAAATTTTTTTAAAGTCGTAACCGTTGAGATAGTATCCTGAATGCAAGAGGAGCATCTTGTTCCTTCAACACGAGAAAAGTATCCTCGCGGCATCCCATAACATGTGAGACATTAATTCCTTCAGAAGCAAGTGCTGATAGTATAAAAGCAATAGCACCTGGTGTATGTTCAATTTCTTTAGAGCTCTTAATATGGAGAATAGCGAGGCCATAATCAATTTTTTTAAAAGATGTTTTCCTTGCAATGTTTTCATCAAGAAAAAACATGTACCCGCTAGGTGTCTTAGAATAAGCAACAGTTTTAACATCTACAAATGTACTATGATGTAACGCTGCTATTTTATTCTTAATTGAAAAACTTGCTTCACGTAATATTTCTATTGCTTTCTCCTGACTCTTTTTTTTCGTTTTTCTATATTTTTCACTATTTCGAATGAGTGCAGCTTTTATAGCTGCTGTGTTTTTTAAATTCAGATCTTTAGATATTTCACGCGCTAGGGCGCTATAGTTTATAATATTCTGTTCAACTGCTTCCAGGATATATGGTTTACGTTCAATATATGCTTTAACTTGCTTAGAAACAGAAACAGTATTTTGTTCCATATGTAACAGTAATGTAATATTTTGTTATAAATGTTCATATATGTTTTAAATAATTTTTATACATTCAACATCTTTAGATAGTTTAATCCCCCATACAAAATCAGAAAGGCGGGGGTTTACTACTTAAAGAGTTATCACATACAAGATAAAGGGGAATTTTATAATATGGGGTGTAGTAAACAGATGTCTAAACTATTTCTTGAAGACGGCTCTGTATTCTGTGGTTACTCTTTCGGTTCTAAAAAACCAGTAGCTGGCGAAGTTGTTTTCAACACTGGAATGGTCGGCTACCCAGAAAGCCTAACAGACCCATCATATAAGGGGCAAATCCTAGTTTTAACACACCCCCTTATAGGTAACTATGGTGTACCAGGGAATGAAAGAGAAGATAACTTATTGAAATATTTTGAATCAGAAAAGATACAAGTACAAGGTTTGATAGTATGTGATTATTCTGACAGGTATTCACATTGGAATGCTAAAAAATCTTTATCAGACTGGATGAAAGAACACGATATACCAGGTATATATGGTGTTGATACAAGGGAGCTTACTAAAAAACTAAGGCAGAAAGGGACAATGCTTGGTAAAATTATCTACGATAATGAAGAAATCCCGTTTGAGGATCCAAATAAACGTAACCTAGTTGCAGAGGTCAGTATTCAAAAACCTATTGTTTATAAAAAAGGTAAAAAAAGAGTTGTACTTGTTGACTGCGGTACAAAAAACAATATTATACGAGCGTTTTTAAGGAGGAACTTTACTGTTGTCAGGGTTCCATGGGATTACAATTTTTTAAACATTGAAGCAGATGGTATAATTATCTCAAATGGACCGGGGGATCCAAAAAAATGTCATATCACTATTGAGAATGTTAAAAAAGCTATGAGTAAAACTACTCCTATTCTTGGTATCTGCTTGGGTTCGCAGATTATGGGGCTTGCCGCTGGTGCTGATACGTATAAATTAAGTTATGGTCATAGAAGTCAAAATCAACCATGTATAGATGCTGGGAGAAATAGATGTTATATTACTTCTCAGAATCATGGTTACGCTGTTGATGCTAGTACGTTACCTGAGGATTGGCGTGAATGGTTTTATAATAACAATGATGGAACCAATGAAGGTATTATCCATATATCTAAACCTTTTTTTGGTACACAGTTTCACCCTGAAGCATCACCTGGTCCTGATGATACAGAGTTTCTTTTTGACATGTTTATTAGGGCGATGCGA
>QMTJ01000156.1 GCA_003651045.1 Thermoplasmata archaeon
AAGTAGGTATTCATCATCGTGCTGATCATAAAGGGGTTCATCTTAGTGGTGGTGAGCAGCAGCGTGTTGCTATCGCTCGTGCTCTTATTAATGATCCTGTAGTTGTACTTGCTGATGAACCTACTGGTGCTTTGGATTCAGATAGTAGTTTAGAGATCATGGAGCTTCTTGTAGAGTTGAATAAAAACAGGGGAACTACTACTGTTTTTGTGTCTCATGATGTTGAAATAGCAGGTTTTGGTAGACGAACGATTGCTTTGAAAGATGGTAGAATTGTTGGTGATACTAGAGAAAAAGGTGTTGATTTTAAAAAAGTGTTAAAAAAACTTAGTACTAACTCAAGGGAGGAATAGTTTTTTTGGATATAAGTAGGCGTCTTGCTATCGGTGAATTGAAAGAGCATAAACGGATTTATGCCGTGATTATTATTGTTATTGCCCTTACAATGACTTCTTTTATGTTGGAGAATGCCTACTTGAATTATATGATGCAGGTGGTGGATGATACTACTAAACTTGTTACTTCTGATGCAGCGATAGTTGATCCAAGTTGTAACCTACGGGATCTTTATGGTACAGAAGTTGAGTTGAAAAACGCAGGTGAAATCGCTAAACGAATAGAAGAAAACTTACCAGGTTATAAAACAACGATACGTGTCACAGCTCAGGGGACGTATGGTTTAGGTGTTAAAGGTGAAGCTGTTGATGGTTGTACTATTCAGGGTATAGATCCTGAGCGTGATAATGAAATTACAAGTCTCGCGGATAAGATTGTCGCGGGGCGTTTTTTTTCAAAAAATGATTCTATACTACGTGGTCATACTCCTCTTTATATTGAAATAAAAGGACCTGGGAATTTACCTGATTTTGTATATGGAACAAGTGAAAGGCCTCTAGAGGGTGATAAACCGTATCCTATAATCATTGGTGCTACAGCTGCTAAAATGCATCCTTCATTAGGTGTCGGTAAGACCATTAGCTTAACCATGAGTGTATCTGGTAAAGAAACTAGTTACGCTACTGTGAATGTTAAAATCATAGGGATGTACGAAAGTGGTACTCCTACACTTGATGCTCTTATGTGGTTTATGCATGCTGATTCTTTGAGAGAGATCAAAGGATATGGAGAGATCACAGGTAAAGACTGGCATATACCTGGTGTCGGAACGTTCAGAGGATACAACCCCATAAAGGTGGATCGTGATCGAGGCGATGTTGTGCTAGTTAAAGCACCAGAGCCTTTACATAAGTTAAACCCGATTGGTTACTCCGAGGAAGTTAAAGAAAAGGTTAGTAGTATTTTTCCTTTTTTGAAAGTTTATAGTTGGCATGATTTCCTCGTGTATATCGCTGGTAGTATGCAAGATGTGGTAACTATTATGCTTTGGGGGAGTATTGCTGTTACCTTGTTTTTATGTGGCGCTGCGATAAAGTACGTGATGGATTCTATTATAATGCGTAAAACTAGAGAGATAGGTTCACTTAAAGCATTTGGAGCACGTGACCGGGTTATTTTTAAAATATTCCTTTATCAAGGACTTGTAATTGGTTTTATAGCAGGGATCCTAGGTGTCTTGTTTTCTTTATTAGTCATGTACCTCGTGAACTGGTATGGCTTCAATGTCGAGTTCATAGCAGGTACCCAGTTGAAAGTAAGTTTTATAATTAACTGGCTTACCCTGTTAATCTCTATAGTTTTACCTGTTGTACTCTCTGTTCTCGCTGCTGCAGTTCCTGCTAAAAAAGCAGCTATGCTGTCTCCCGTGGAGGCGCTTAGGAAGGGAGAACTTTCTTTATAAAAAAACCGAGGTTGTTCTTCTATTATTTTTGTGACGTCTTTCATTTTTTAGGCTACTTTAAGGAAGTGTTATTTCACTCTCAATATTTTTTATTTTTTTATATAACAAAACAAATCGACATATACAGGGGGGTCATCTAACGAAAGAAGAAATATAAACCAAGAGTTCTTAATAGATATGATAAAAATGTGTTTTAAACGTATAAAAAGATATTTCGTGGAACTTGACAAAAAAGACAAGATACAGTCTAGAGAGATGGAAAAAGCAATAAAACGAAGTGGAGACGTTACAGAAGCCTGGCTGCATGGCGGAAAAGCAATAGGTGAAATCTTCAAATCAAAAAAGAAAAAGTAGATACTCCTTCACGTTTATGAACTTACAACTCATAGGGGCTGCACGAAACAGATCTTGTTAATTTAGGGTACCGAGACTTTTTTGAAAAATTATAAAACTTTATATTGACTTTATTATATTCACTTCTTGGGGGAATTTGGTGGACCGTTTGGAGTAGGGTAAAGGATGGGTCTTCCATTTCCGATTCCTCAAAAAAATAGTGTTTGGAGTATTGAGGGGAACCAAATACGATTCATAGATGGCAGATGAAAAAAACTTGCCAATCAAAAAAACGCCCGATTCCCCCACCTTTAACCATTGAACAATAAGGGTTTTTTCAATTTTTTTTTGAAGAGATTAAAAAAGTTAAAAAAATGAGATGGTTTTTTTCTTATACGTCTAACATTAAATTAGACGTGCCTGTCCTCTGAATTTGTAATTCATAAGCTCTTTGAATACTTCATCCTCCTGTAAAATCTTCATAATCTCCCCAGAGGATGAAGAGGTTTTGATGTCTCTTGTTCTACCGTATCGTCCTTTTGAAATCACACGAGCGGTAATGATACCAAGCATGTCTAGTTCAGATATAAGATCTGCGACTCTCCTCTGAGTAAGAGAATCAGTCCTTGTTTTCTTACATAAATCTTTATAGATCTCATATACTTCACCAGTTGTGACAGCACCTGCTGTACCTGTTTTTTTGTTGTGTTTCTCTTTTAATAACACCGCGAGGAGTATAAGTTTTGACTGCGTTGGTAAAGTTCGGACTACTTCAATTATTCTATCTATTTCTATCTTGTTTTGAGCGAGACGTACGTGTTTTCTAGTTATCTTTCGTGCTTTACTTCGCTCTGCGAGTTCTGCAGCCATACGTAAAAGATCTAATGCGCGACGTGCATCACCATGTTCCTGTGCAGCAAGTGCTGAACATAACGGCACTACGTCCTCCTCAATGCAACCTGGTTTAAGAGCGATCTCAACACGTTGATTTAAAATATCCTGAAGTTCACCTGCATCATATGGTGGGAAAATCATGTTTTCTTCACCAAGACTTGATTTAACACGAGGATCAAGAAACTCAGTAAACTTTAAATCATTAGAAATGCCCACAATTGAAACTTTTGCATTCTTTAGATCAGAGTTAATCCTAGAAAGGTTGTACAATGCCTCGTCGCCTTTCAACTTATCCACTTCGTCCAAGATAATAACAGTAACACCACCCTCTTTTTCGATCATCTGCTTAAGTTTAGCATATACTTCATCAGTTGGCCAACCAGTAAATGGTATCCGTTCAGACCAATCGTCAATAAGATGATTTGTGATATTCTGCAATAACCTATACTGTGTATCAACCACTTCACAGTTAATATAAATAAAATTAACTTTTTTACCCGTCTCTCTACCTTTCTTCAAAAGTTCTTTCCCAACAAACTTTGTAACAGCTGTTTTACCAGTACCCGTTTTACCATAAATAAAAACATTAGAAGGAGTCTCATCACGTAACGCGGG
>QMTJ01000157.1 GCA_003651045.1 Thermoplasmata archaeon
GCAAATATTTTGTTTGGTTTTGGTTTCGGCGCGAGTAGTATTGCTTTGTTTGCGAGAGTGGGTGGTGGTATCTACACAAAATCTGCTGATATAGGAGCAGACTTAGTTGGTAAAGTTGAGGAGAACATACCTGAAGATGATCCTAGAAACCCTGCTGTGATAGCAGATAACGTGGGTGACAACGTTGGTGACGTAGCAGGTATGGGAGCGGATTTATTTGAAAGCTATGTGGATTCAATAATCTCTGGTATGAGCCTAGGTCTGATACTAGCGGTATTTGGTAAATATGGTATTGTTTATCCTATGCTAATAGCTGCTCTTGGTATATTTTCATCACTATTAGCTATGGTTTTTGTTAGAGCAAGAAATCCTTATACTGCACTGAGAAATGGTTTGTTTGCAGCATCTATTATATTTGCTGTTCTTGCTTTCATACTAACCTATCTGTTGCTGAATGATCTCAACCCATTTTATGCAATACTTGTCGGTTTAGTTGATGGAGTTATAATAGGGTTATCTACGGAGTATTTCACATCTCATCAACGTAAACCAGCGAGAAAGATTGCAGAAGCTGCGCAGACAGGTGCTGCAACAAATATACTGGAAGGACTATCGGTAGGTATGCTGAGTACTGTGATACCAATTATTGCAACAGCAGTTGCAATGGTTCTTGCATTTGAGTTTGCAAACTTTTATGGTGTCGCTCTTGCCGCAATAGGTATGCTTTCAACCCTTGGTATGTCACTAGCTACTGATTGTTATGGTCCTGTTGCAGATAATGCCGCTGGTATATCTGAAATGGCTGAACTTGGAGATGAAATAAGGAAAAGAACTGAAGAACTCGACGCTGTTGGTAATACTACTGCTGCTATGGGTAAAGGATTCGCAATTGGCTCTGCTGCAATAACCGCGCTTGCTTTGATTTTTACGTTTGTTAAAAGAGCTGAAGCACTTAATGTAACTATGAATATGTCCTTAACATCACCTTACCTGATGGCTGGTTTATTTATAGGCGGTATGTTACCTTTTGTTTTCTCCGCACTTACACTTGGAGCTGTTGGACGAGCAGCGGAGAAAATGGTTAACGAAGTAAGAAGACAATTTAAAGAATATAAAATACTTGAAGGGAAAGGGAAACCCGATTATGATAAATGTGTAAGGATTGCAACAAAGGGTGCATTGAGGGAGATGGTGGCACCTTCTCTGCTTGCTGTTATCGTCCCAGTACTCATAGGTGTGTGGAGGATTGAAGCATTGGTTGGTTTGCTCGCGGGTGCAACAGCAACAGGGTTTTTACTTGCTATATTCCTTGCTAACGCGGGTGGTGCATGGGATAACGCAAAGAAATATATAGAAGAAGGAAACCTTGGTGGCAAAGGTAGTTTTGCACATAAAGCAGCTGTTGTAGGAGACACCGTTGGTGATCCATGTAAAGATACATCAGGTCCTTCTTTAAACATTTTGATAAAATTGATGTCTATTGTCTCATTAGTGTTTTTACCTCTTTTCATATATTTTACATAAAATAAACCAGAATCGTAAAACCCGTAGTAGAACTCTGCTTTTTTTTCAATATTGTATACAGTATGTTTTATGTTTATATCCATAAGTACATATTTTTTAAAAATTTTAACAAAATAACTAAGTTATTTTTAATAAAATAGAAAAAATTATAGAGCTAAATATAGGTTAAACCGGAATTGAACCAGTAATCTTCACCGTTGTAAACGTGACGTGTTACAGATAAATCATATTTTTTACATTAGATCAAATCAAAGACATCTATGATATCTATCTCTCTTTTTATAGTTTTAAATTCTTTTTTTTCTGGCACAAAAAGCAATTTCTTTTTAGCTTTTATTTTTTTAAGGTTATCCTCAACCATTTGTATATCTATTTTTTTACCCCATTTAATCTCTAAAGCAATCTCTGGTTTTTTAAATTTTAATAAACAACCATCAACTTCGCAATCTTTTGCTTCGAATAGAGTTTCTTCAAAACCATATTTTTCAGATATAAACTCTCTAACATTATCCTCTACTATTCTTGGTAATATCTCATTGATGATCCTTTCCATTTCTTTTACACTTATTTTTCTCTCAGATATATTATATTTCTCATCTGCATAGTAATATATCCTAGATAATGGTGAAACATGTTTGTAAACAAGTTTATTTTTACCATATACTTTTATTCTTTTTATAATTCCAAACTCCATTAAATTCCTCAAGTATTGTTGTACTACACTAGGGTCATCTTTTTTTAGTAATTTTCTTGAAAACAGGTAGCTAGATATTTCACCTGATACTGTTTTACCATTTGCAATTGCTCTAAGGATGCCTTCATATATAGCAGATATACTTCTTTCTTCTTCAATAAATATCTCCCCGATTAAAGCTGGAACTGTGTTTATACTGTGCATAATAACATTTGCAATTGATTTCCTTGGATCTTCATTTTGATTGAAATATTCTATCGCTAGGGGTTCCCTAAGAAATATTGATAATTCCAGTAATTGTTTCTTGTTTATTTTATGTTTCTTTAGATGATTTAATGTATCTTTCAAACTAATTATTGGTATTGGTACCTCTGCAAAAAAACCTAGGATTGGTGATTTTGATGAGAACATTTTTTTAGAAAGGAACAGTGTTGAGGAAATCAAAATAAGTTTTCCATTTTTTTTTGTATATTGGATGAAATCTAAGAATGTATCACCTAATCGATGGAATTCATCTATTACAATTGTTTTTCTATTTGCTAATTCTCTTTCGATCAATGCTATTAGAGTATCATATGCTATCTCTTTTCTATCTTTTTTTGAAATTATACTGCGATCTCTTTTTACAAAAAAATACTCATCATATGTTAAAAAATTTTCAACAAGAAATGTTTTCCCAGTTTTTCTTCTTCCAAATATTAGAATCCATTTTTTTATCTTTTTTATATCAGCAACTTCGCTTCTTTCTATAATCATCATAAGTATAATAGCTATTATAGTTTTATATTTTTCTGTTTTTTTTCTTGTTTAATAATAGATGATATAAAATATAAAAAACTAACAACACCTGTTTAAATAAAAAAAGGATGGGCTAGGCCGGAATTGAACCGGCGACCTCCGCGTTGTAAGCGCGACGTCATAACCACTAGACCACTAGCCCGTTCTATAGGAGTGGAATATAATAGCTGTTTTAGTAATTTTTCATAAAAAAAACAAATTTTTTGTTGAGTCATTGTACTAAAAGAAAATGCGAAACACAATTTTTTGTCGTTCTTTAATATTGAGTTTTTTCTTCAGAAGTTTTTCCATTTGTTTCATTTTCGTCATGTGGAATATTTTTTCTAGTAGCCTTTTCTAGTTCTATTATTTCTTGTTTTACAATATCAACTATCCCAACAATTGAGATGATACCTAACTGGTTTAAATATTTACGGCATATATGCATTAGTTCTCTATGGAGGTTAATTTCTAAATCCTTATATTCTTCAAGTGTTCTTTGATTATGTTCTTCAGGGAACATTATATTTACCTCTTTTATAATTTAAGATAATGTAATATATTATCTAATTAAAATACTCTTTCAAAAAAATAATCTTAAAAAGAAAAAACGGGATAAAATAAAGGA
>QMTJ01000158.1 GCA_003651045.1 Thermoplasmata archaeon
TACCTAAAAATATAATATGATTTTAAATAAAAATGAAAAAAATTGCGTTATCTCTGGTTATAATAGTTTTTCTTTCGATTTTTGCAGGATGTTTAGAAATAGATAATAATGGCTCAAATACTCTAAAACCTAAATTGTTAGATTCTGATAAAGATGGTGTATCAGATATAGATGATGCTTTCCCATATGACCCAGCAGCTAGTAAAGACACCGATGGTGACGGCTACCCGGATTGCTGGAATGAAAACAAGGATCAGAGTGATAGTACTACTATCCCTCCTTTAGAATTAGATGAATTCCCAAGTGATCCAAAAGCCCATAAAGATACTGATCATGATGGCGTAGCTGACTATTACGATATAAACGATTTTGTAAACCTATCAATAGATATAACTATTGAAAAATTCAAAGTCACAGGATGGGTTGATCTATTATGGCGAGCGCAGGTGTATTTTATTATCACAATCAATGGTGAAGAAGTAAAAAAATTCAACAACAACGGTAGACATTGGAAAACATGGGTGAACGTAGAACAAAAAGTAGATGCTACTTTCCATTATGACATCCCTGATAACACAACAAAAAAGAAAACCATTATCCAGATAGCCATGTACGACTATGATCTACTTGGTAAAGATGATTTAATTGACATTACCCCTGAGAGAGGAGGAAAAGTAATTTCACTATCATTTGATAATATTAAAGACACAGTCTCTTATAACCCAGTTAGTAAAGGTAAACAAGGAGTATTATGGTATAATATCTCTTACCCGGAAGAACAAAAACCGCAGCAGGATTACACTCGGGTCTATCATTGGATTTTTCATAATAAAAACTGGAGTTTCTCTATAGATATACCTACTAGGATATATGATACATACAAAAATAAAAAAGATTATAGTTACAAGGGAAATAGGATGCCTCAGAAATATGGAACCAAAGCAATGGCATCATTTGTAACCCCTGATGATGGGATAGTTAAAACCGTTGCAGATAAACTCGAATCTATGGCTAAAAACAATGGTTTCGACACTGTTACCACTATTAATTTTATACTTAGATTCGTTCAATGGAATGTCCACTATGCAGATGATGATAAAACAGAAGGATGCATAGAGTATTGGCGTTACCCTGTAGAAACACTAGTTGATAAACAAGGTGACTGTGAAGACTCTGCAGTACTTTTTGCCTCTATCATAAAAACACTTGGTTTTGATACTACTCTTTTCCTTTACACCCTAGATGAAGGAGAAGATAAACCCGTTGGACACCTCGCAGTAGGCATACATCTACAGGGAAACTATGGTGGATACGTTGAGGATAAAAACGGTAAAAAATATTTTTACTGTGAAACAGCTATAGATCCACCAGATGTTTTAAACTTAGGAGCTATACCACAGGAGTTCAAAGGAGAAGAACCAGCTGAAATCATACCTGTATAAAAAAATTTTTTTTAGACAATGTAAATAGCAGGTCGTAAAGGTACAGCAAAACGAGCTTTACCAGCAGGGTCTTCCTTGTTTTTATCATCAGCCTTGAAAACCATCACTTCACATGAGAACATGTTTTCTAAATAAACCCGGGCGTCTGTTAAATAACCATATTCATCAAGATCTACCATATACCTTTGTTTATCCTCGTCATTGAGTTTCATAACCTCGCTAGATAGTTTACCTACAAACTGAGAAACTTCTTTAGCAATTGCTTTCATCCCTGGTTTAGACAGAATCTGTTTTATAATATCTCTAATGTTAAACTGTTTTTTATTTGCTAACTCTATTGATTGTTTAAAAATCTCCTGTTTCCATTTAGGCGTGGTATAAATATATATTTTTTTAGGTTTAATACTCGTTACCTTTAAAATCTCAGATACATCATCAACGACTTTAGAAACAAGGTATTCGCCGACTTCTTCTTTTTCAAATAATTCATCAGGGTTAAATCTTGGATATGTCTCATTTGAAACAAAACTTTTTTTCTTAATTTTTTTATGCCATAACTCCTCTGCTATATGTGGTGTGATAGGTGTCATAAGTTTAACCCAAGTGGTTATAAAAGTATCGAGTAGTTTTTTGTTACCACCACCACGTTTTAAATACCATTGCAGGTTTTTTTGACATTCAAAAAAGATTTCATTAGCAGCCACACGCAAGTCATAGTTTTCAAACGCATCAACTGTTTTTTTAATCCTCCTCTGCAACATACTCTTTAACCAGTTATCCAAATGTACATTCACATGATCTTCTGTTTTTTCTATCTGATTTACTGTTTTATAGATACTTGCTAATCTATTTTTATATTTTATAACAGTTTCAGAATCCCATTCGATATCCACAAAAGTTGACCCTATATGTATATAGTAGAGACGCATAGCATCGACACCATAAACTGTAGCTGCCTCAGTAATATGTTCAGCGCCACCTTTTGATTTACTAATTTTTTCTTTACCTTTTTGTGTAACCCACCAATGAACAAAAATACCTTTTGGTCTTTTATCCTGTGGCATAATAGCTACATGGTTCATTACAAAAACAGGGAAATGTACAGTTTTATGTTCTTTACCACCTAGGTTGATATCCACTGGGTACCAATAGTCAAAATCAGTTTTTATCTCATCCCAGATAGGTTTTAGAGGTTTTCCTCGTCCAAGGAAAACGTAGTCAAAAAACTCCTCAGTCATCTCTTCCGGTAGAATCTTTTTTTCATTAACATATCTGGAAATAATATAATACGCAGGGTAAAGCGTTGAATCAGATATAGGTTCAATAATCCAGTCTTTTTTAAATGGAAACTCTGTACCAAGCCAAGATCCTTTTCTAATGCATGCTCGATCGTCAAACCAGTCAAGAACACCAGGTAGCTCATTCTTGTACTCCAGGGGGTAAATATTCATAGTTTCAACATGTTTCTTAGAATCCATTGTTAGTTTTTCATCACTATACCTAATAAACCATTGATCAGGTATCTGTTTAATTATTACCTTTCGCCCACATCTACAAACTACTTCCTCAGAAAACTCCCGCATAACAACAGCATTATTATGAGCTATCAACTCATCTTTAACCTCATCTTTAATATCAGATACTTTAATACCAGCATATTGCCCACAGTTTTCATTAAGATACCCTGTATGAAACTCTTTCTTATATACTTCCTCAGTTGCTTGATCAAGCTTCTCTGTCTCAGTTTGACTTTTTATACCTAACGCCTCACATGCTTCTTTAGCTGGGTTTAACCCATATCCTTCAACATCAATAATAGTAATAGGTTCAATATCCTCATCTGACTCCACAAGAGCAATCCAGTCATATGGAGCATGCGCTGGAACAGACATCACTATCCCTGTAGCTACAGAAGGATTAGCAAAAACACCACTAAGTATAGGCACCTCACGTTCTGCCATAGGCACAGTACATGTTTTTCCAACTAAGGCACTACCTAGTATTTTTTCATTTAATGGTTCGACTTTCTCCATTTGATAAGAAAGTTTATCTAATGCCTCCCTTGATAGAATCCATGTTTCATTATTTATTTTTGCTTTAACATACTCCACATCCGGGTTTACCCACATATTAGTTACACCAAAAATAGTCTCAGGTCTAAGTGTAGCAGCAGGTAA
>QMTJ01000159.1 GCA_003651045.1 Thermoplasmata archaeon
TCAACAGCGTACAAACTAAAATACCTACTATTTTCCTATCCACTTTTTTTCTTACCTCCCTCACCCCATTATATTAAATTTATAAATATAAATGTTACCAGGATATTCTTCTACAAGAAAGAAAAGTTATTTCTTTCTAAGGTTTCTAAAATATCCTAAAACACAATAATTTATAAAAAATTGCTTATAAAACCTGTTGTAGAAGAATTTTAGTAAAGAGAAAATATTTATCTATACTATACCAGGTTGAAAAAAAATATGAAAATAATATTCGTAGGCACCTTACCTCCAATCATTGGACTTAGTCCTTATTGTTTACATTTGTCAAACGCGCTTTCTAAAAAAATTGATTTAGAATTCATTAGTTTTAAAAGATTTGCTAATAAATCTCTTTCTTTTAAACGTGAAACTAAGATCAGTGAAGAATATTATAATGATATTTTAAAACGAATCAAGATACGAAAGTTGTTAACATGGAATAGCCCTCTTTCAGGTTTCAAAGTAGGTTTACAACTTAAAGGAGATATATTACATGTACAGTGGTGGATTTCTCAGCTGATCCTTGTTTATTTACCAATAGTTTTAATAGCTAAAATGAAGAATATAAAAATTGTTTTTAGTATCCATAACATCCTGCCTCATGAGAAAAATAAAAAAAATGTATTCCTGGATAAAGTCGCTAATAGATTTATTTTTCCTTTTGTGGATGCTTTTATTGTGCATAATAAGAGGAATAAGAGACAGTTTGTTGAAATATATGGTATCAATGAGAGAAAGGTTTTTATTGTTACTCATGGTGTTTTAGATCTTGTTAAAAAAACAGATATACCTATGGAGGTAGCTAGGAGACATCTTCATTTACCATCTAGGAAAAAAATCGTGTTATTCTTTGGATATATCAGGCCATATAAAGGTGTAGATGTTTTAATAAAAGCTTTTGTTTCTGTGAAAAAACAAGTGAAAAATGCTTTTTTGTTGATATCTGGGCAGATCTTGAATGATACATGGGATAAATATAAGAAGTTAATTAAAGAAAACAATCTTAAAGAAGATGATATCAGAGTTGATCTTGGTTTTGTACCTGAGGAAGAAGTTGGGTATTATTTTTCAGCTGCAGATGTTGTTGTTTTACCTTATAAGCATCTTGATACACATGGTGGTGTGGGTGCATTGGCTTTGTCATTTAAGAAACCGGTTTTGGTGACAGATGTAGGTGGTTTACCAGAATTTATAAAAGATACCAGAGTTCTTGTTAAACCTAGTGATGTACGAGATTTATCAGAGAAACTCACTAAGGTTTTAAAGGATGAACAACTATGTTTAAAACTGCAAAGTGATTCAGAGAGACTTTCTAGAGAGATTACCTGGGATAGGATCGCTGATGAAACAATTAAAATTTATCATAGCCTTATGGGTGAAGGGAGGGATAATGGTTTAACTTCTAATTCTTTCAAGTTGAACTTTTCCAAAAGAGAGTAATTCTTTGAAGAAATAACGATCAATTTTATCAAGAGGTGATGCACCGAGATAACAGGGTATATTGCATCCCTGGCAGAAGTCGTATCTTCCTGCTTTGTCAAAAAGTTGCTTCCATTCATCTGAATGATATAGTGAATATAATCTTCCATTGATTTTTATTTTCTTGACGGCTTTATGGAAACATGGTACAAATAAACAATTATCAGGGCTAATTGCTATAACAGATTTACCTGCTTTACAACGTGGGTTGTTAATATCGTTTCCACCATGGGCATAGAAATCAAGATCTGAGAGGTCGACTCTTACATAGGGGTGCCAGAAATATTTTTTGATTTGATTAACATATTCTTTCTTTAGTGGTTTTTTTTCGAAATATGTAAAAATGGGATGAATAAAAACAACTACTTTGTTTTCCTTACAAAACCTTACAATGTCTGGTAAATTATCAACTGTTTCATTTGTCACTGTGCAGATTAGGCAAATATTCTGTTTCAATTTTTTAGCTATCTTGATACTCTTGAGAACATTATCAAAATTATCAATACCACGGATTCTTTTATACTCGTCTCTATCCAATGTATCAAAAGAAAAACTCAACTGACTAACACTGTCTTTAATCTCTTCAGCATACTGTGGGTAAAGTGAGCCGTTATTAGTGAGTTGAGTAAAAAAACCGAGCTCTCTTGCATATTTCAACATCTCCGGTAGATCCTTATTTAATAGGGGTTCTCCACCGGTGAAATCAATGAATTTCACCCCGAGTTTTTTTAGATCAACGAGATTAACTTTAACGTCTTCTAGCTTAGCATCAGGTATTTTTTTTAGAGAGGGATCACGCCATACATTACAATAATCACATTTTGAGTTACATCGATGGGTAACCCAGTAATTGCAGGAGTAAGGTTTTTTATAAAACATATCTCTATTTAAATCTAGTTTGGTATATTTAATCTCATCGATGTTATAGTTTTTTTTCCATTTTGTATTCCTTTCCGTCCTCGGTTTCTCCAATGATTTTGTAACCAACTTTTTTATAAACCTTTTGAGCAGAGATATTTTCTTTGTATGTCTTTAATATAACTTTTTTATATCCAAGTTCTTTAGCTTTTTCTGTTGTCCATTGTGTAAGCATTGTTCCATAGCCCTTGTTTTCGAATCCGTTACGTATACAGCAACCGAAACTAGGGTTTTCATAGCCAAATAATCTTAGAAAGGAGTATCCAATAATTTTATTTTCTAAAGTCATGACGAAATAATGATCCTGTTTAGATTTACATATATTTTTTAATGTATTTAAGTCAAAGCTATGTGGATGAAAAAACTTCTTAGCTTTTTCAGATAAACCTTGTAACAATTCATAAAGTTCATTGATGTCTTTTTCTTCTAATCTTCTAATGGATATTAAATTGTTTTTTTTAGCTAGAATCATTTGAATACCCTATTATTATAGTAATTTTCTTTTGGGTCAATAAATTCAAAAACTTTTATCATTTCTTTGATTCCATAGTCTATATCAAATTTTGTTTTGAAACCTAGGGATTTAATTTTTTTAAAAGAAACCTTGTAATTTCTTTTATCAGGGTCTGTACCAAACTCAGCAAATTTAAGATAAAAATCAACATACTCTTTTATCTTTAAGGCGACATCCTCTTTTGTCATGTTCAATTCTTCACATCCAACGTTAAAAACTCCTTCGTTCATTTTATCAAATTTTTCAATAGCAAAAATATAGCTACGAGCCATATCTTTAACATGTATAAACGAACGCCAATAGTTTTTTTCAAAAACTATGAGTTCTTTTTCTCTTATTGCACGGAAAAGAAAATCATTAACTAATAAATCCAGCCGAATCCGTGGTGATAAACCAAAACCTGTTGAAAAACGGTAAATTATGAAATCTGAGTGTTTCTGTATGATCTGTTCAGCTTTAACCTTAGAAACAGCATACTCAGTAAGTGGGTCTAATCTTGTTTCTTCAGAGCAGATACCGTTTACATGTCCATAGTTTGAACCTGAAGAAGCAAAAATTATAGGCACTCGACATTGCTCTGTTAGATTTTTAGTACCAAGATAGTTTACATCATTTGCTAGTTTAGGTCTTGCTTTACAAGCAGGGTAACCAACAATTGCTGCTAGGTGA
>QMTJ01000160.1 GCA_003651045.1 Thermoplasmata archaeon
GAAGGGTATACTAAAAAAAATTTAATAGAAGGTAAATTATATTATACTACTCGAGTATTATTAGTTAAAGAAATTGGTAGAAAGAAGAAGATTTTTTTACTACATAAACCAGAAGAAATAAGGGAGGTAGAAACAACTGTGAATAAACTATTTGTAATATATTATTCTTTGTTTTGTTTGATTTTGATGAGTATCCCTATGGTTTCAACATATGAGATCACGGGTGTCTTCGTTGGAAAAAAGGTAACAGGTGAAACGTTAGGGTATGATTTTAGTAACGATTACGGTGTTGAATGGCAGATGGATTTTGGTTCAGATAGCTCGTATGGCGCAAGATATGAGGGTCCTCAACCTATTGGTGATTGTGATAATGATGGTGAAAACGAGTTACTTGTAGGTGGTAGAGATAGCCGTCTCCGTGTTTTTGAATGGGATGAAAATAAACAAACTTTTTTAGAGATGCATACTCTTCGTAACCCGTTTTATCCTATGATAGATATGGACGCTGGTGGTTTTGCAATCGGTGATTTAACAGGTGATGGTGAAAACGAGATCGCAGCTACATGGGATGCTGCTGTGTATAAATGGAAAGGAAATAAATATAACGTTATTGGTTGGGATACTTGGATTTTTCAAAACGGTGGTGGTAGCGCTGATTGTTACATAGGCGATTGTGATAATGATGGTGTGAATGAGCTAGTTATGAGTGGTGGACCTATGATAAAAGGTAGTCCTGTACCTGAGATCATGGTGTATCAATGGAATGGTTTTAAACTCGTTAAAGATGGAGAATGGAAAAACCCTAGTCATATCAGCTCTTACAGGTATGTTTATATGGCTAGTGTAGCTGATGTAGACGATGATGGAGAAAACGAGATAGTATGTGGTTCAGCGTTTAAAGTATTTGTACTGGATTGGAATAAAGAAAATAGAGAATTTGAAACAACGGTTATTAAAAACTGTGACTCAAGTAGCTGGCAGTATCCCTTTGCTTGTGTATGTAAAGATAGCGATATGGATGGTAAAAACGAGATACATATCGGCTATAGTACACCTGAGATCTCTGTTTTTGAATGGAACGGAACTGGTTATAGTTTAAAATTTGAGAAAAAATGGGATGGAGAAAAACCAGTGATTGAAGCACTTGACGTAGGAGACGCAGATAACGATGGAATACCTGAAGTCTGCGCTGGAACCAACCTGATACATATACTTCAATGGAATGGCTCTACTTATGTTGAAGAAAACGTTTTACCAACTTTTGGAACACTCGCTGTTTTGAACATAGGTGATTGTGATAACGATGGTGAAAACGAGATACATGCTGGTTCTGTATGGGTTGACCCTGGTGAAGATTTCATGTCATGGGTTTTCAAATATGGTTACTATAATCCATTGAAGGAGGAAAAAAACAAAGAAGAAGGCACTGGTAGTTTAAAAGTAATAGTTAAACAATCCATAGTTGGTTTACCATTAGATTGCGGATCTGTCGCAGCTTGGAATCTTGAAAACAAAATCTGGTATGACATCCCAGCAGTATATGGTGAGAAAGGTGTTTTTTATAGAAACAATCTACCAGCAGGAGGTTACCTTTTAAGGGTTACTATGGAGGGGTACACTGCACAAGAGACCAATATTGATATCGTAGATGGTGAAGAAACAAGTCATACGTTCACGTTACAATCTAATCATATAAGAAACATTATGATGAAAAACCATATAGGGTTGTGTTTGTTTAACAAGTTTTTACAAAAAATAGTAAAGAAGAGTTGAAAGATAGAATGAAACAGAAAACAGTAATAGTAGTAGTTTTTTTAGTTTTCATCTTACTCTCCCTCAACAATATACAAGGAGTAGATGGTTTAAAAATTAGTTGTAAAAAAGAGCAGATAGAGAAAAACAATGACGAGACAGAATACTGGGGTTTACTCATAGCAGTAGGTGAATACCTTAACCACCCAGATCAGAATAGACCAAGCATGCTTATAAAAGTAGAAGAACTATATCAGACGCTTCTTAACTCAAGTAACTGGGATTCAAATCATATTAAAAAAATCACAGCAGAAAAAGCAACACTGAGGAACATTATACAAGGTTTTTTATGGTTAGCAGAAAAAGAAGATAAAAACGATATATCACTAGTTTATATCACCACGCATGGTTTCCATCTTAAATTTGATATCCCTCCTTTTGATGAAGCAGATGGAAAAGATGAAGCACTTGTTCCATATGAAGGTTTTGAAAAACCATTGAGTTTTCTCTCTGATGATGAACTAAATTTTCTTCTAAACCGATTAGATTCTAAAGGGATATGTGTTATAATAGATAGCTGCTACAGCGGTGGTTTCAATGATCATACTACAAAAAAGACACGTTTTATAGATAGCTATGCATCTAGAACATGGGCTGAAGATTTTTTAAAAGAGTTAAAAGGTGAAAAACGAGTTGTTTTAATGTCCTCTATGGAGGATGAAGTATCATTTGGGTCATATTTTTCACATTTTTTGATAAAAGGTTTACAAGGAGCTGCTGATGAAAACATGGATAAAACCTGTACCGCTGAAGAAATTTTTTATTATGCAAAAACATTTGTTGAAGAAATAGGGGTTCAACATCCTACGATACTTGATCTTTACCCTGGTGAACTACCATTAGTTATATTAGATAAAACAGATGAACAGAGGATGGGAAAAAACTGGTTTAACGTTAAATTGGAATCCTTTGTTAAAAGAATATCTGAATCCGGATCACCCGTGAAACTGTTTTATTGATTTTTGAAATACCTAAATCTTATTAACCAAAAAAACCTATTACCACTTCTAGAGTTGAGGAGGGAAAAACCATATTATGAAAAGTATTAAGTGGAAAATATTAATAGTAGCTATACTTGTGAGTCTACTATTTTTAAGCTGCGGCTGTGTAGAACAACCAACGGAAACAGTATCAGGTGAAACCGGTTATATCGAGTTTTTAGTCACAGATAAAAACATTGAAAAATTTGATCACGTGAACATCACATTTTCTGAAATTAAAATTAGTAAAAAACTATCAGACGATAACACAGCCTGGGTCACCATTACTTCCACACCTAAAACAGTTGATCTACTTTATTTAAACCTTAACCATATAAACGAAACCCTTGGCACCGCGGAGATAGAAACTGGGAACTATTCGAAACTCTGGATTCATGTAACCCATGCCACCGGTGTGTTAAACTCTACTGGTGAAAATGTAGATATCGACGTCCCATCAGGTTGGTTGAAGATACAGCAGCTACATCTGTTTAACGTCACAAAAGGAAACAACACACTACTCATAGACATTGACCTTGAAAACTCTATACATACGTACCACAAAGGTGAAAAATACAAGTTTATACCTGTTATCAACCGTATAGAGTTCAAACATGAGAAAAAAATACAGTTTAAAGAACATGAACATAATAAAATAAAAAACATGATTGAAAACCGTGCACCAGAAATCGATATAATAGTAAACAACACACCCCTTAGTAAAAACAAAAACATCTATATAACTGCTATGGAGAATATAAC
>QMTJ01000161.1 GCA_003651045.1 Thermoplasmata archaeon
ATGTGGATTCATCTATCTCAGTTGAAAGAAAAAGCAATAGTGATGTTTCAGAAAGATTTTTGTCTTTTGTAGATAAGATTCTTCCGCAGGATTCTAAGTTAAAAGAGTTAATTTCTAAAATTGTTAACCGTGAACAGTCTCTCTCTACAACATCTATATCAGAGGCTGAAGAGGAAACATTGGATAGCCAGTTAGGTGCTGATGAACACGTGGATACAGTTACACTTTTAGGTGATTCAGAAGAAAGCAGCAGTGGTTTTTCTGATAGATCTGCTACTGGTTTACCAAGTGGTACTTCTAGTTCAAATGTAAATGGGTATACAGGTATTTCTGGTTCTTCAGCTACTGATTCAATGGATACAGAATCTACTGGTATAACTAGTAGCGCTGCTGGGTCTTCGTCATCCCAGGAAGAACAGCAAAATAGTGGATCAAATAAAAAAGATGCTACTGCTGGAACAGAAACCCCAGGTTCATCTCAACCGGATCTTAGTGGTTCGCTTCTATGGATTGAACCGCAAAAAGAGAAATCCGATAATGGCGGCTCTTCTGGTAGTAGTGTATTAGATGATAATGGAGATGATGGTAAAGGCGCAGGAGACAACGATGGCAACGATGGTAGTGATGTAGATGTTGATCGTGGTCTCGCTGATGTCTGGTATGATTATTATGCAGGTGAAAAAGTAAACATCCCATTATCTCTTCGTTCGAAGGTTGCGCTTAATATTATAGCCCATGGGAAAGTAAATGTAGTAAAAGGTAGTGAATTCTTTGACATTACACCACACTATGGAGGGTTAGATGTTGTTGATCTAGCAGTACTAGGGATTATTGGCTTTGACTTAGTAATAATTAATTTTATGGTGAAACTAGGTGGAAAATTAATGCTAAAAACTATTGGAAACCTATTACTTAAAGGTGGAATTCGATTACTACTCAAATTCTCAGAGAAATTAATTGGTGCTTCTCTTGTTGGGTTAATATTAGAGATGCGTTATGACTTAGTTAGTAAGATATGCTCTGTTCTTAAACCAATATTTGGAAAAGTAGTAGAAGTAGCAATAGAGTTTACAAGAACAACATTGATTCCTTTAATCGGAGAACTTATTAAAAACGGGTTTACAGCAGTTGTACATATAACAAAATGGACATTCAATTTGATCAGAAGCAACTGGGAAGATATCAAAGAATTCGCTAAAACTACAGGAGAAAAATTCTATAATGCTCTCAAGTACTTTGCAGTAGATGTACTTGGTGGTAGTGAATATATAATCACCAATGGACGAACCAGGGTAGGAAGTAAAAGACTCATATTCGAAGTAATGAATATAAGTGCATTAAGTGCACATATAAAAGAAGATTGCGGTAGCGGGTATGCAGTCATTCACATACCAACAACAAGCGCTGATCAAACTACAAACGAAACTAGAATCGGAATAATAATCCATGAAGGAAATCGTCCTGGTGGAGGCGGCGGAAATAATTACAAACTGTTCACCAGTTCATACAGTGCTTCTGCTACTCAAAGTAGCAGTTCAAGCTCAAGCTATAGTGAAGGATACAACGCAGGATACGCTGCTGGTTACAATGCAGGATACAATGCTGCCAGTGCTGATGACTCTGCTTCATCTTCGGGTTCCAGCTCAAGCAGTACTAGTAGCAGTAGCTCTAGCAGCTCAAGTTCCAGTTCAAGTAGCTCAAGCAGTAGCTCCAGCTCAGATAGCAGCTCTAGCTCAGGTAGCAGTGGTTCAGATAGCAACTCAGAGTCAAGTGATACACCCTCCAATGAGGCACCTGTTGCTGTAATAGATGGACCATCCTCTGGAAAAGTAGGAGAAACACTCACTTTCACAGCGGATGACAGCTATGACCCTGATGGAACTATCGTTCGATATGACTGGTGGTACAAGGGAATATGGCATAACGATAAAGGTAGTTCGATTCAGATTACATACTATTCAGCGATACCCCATTCAAAAACTATAAAACTACGTGTACATGACGACAGTGGATCTATGGATACAGAGGAAACCACTTGTTACATCACGTTATTATAAAAACCAAAGAGGCAAACAGAGATAATACACAAACAAATAACAGATATATTCTCTCTCTTTTTTCCTATTTTTTACCATTATTATAACTCTATATAGATCTTTATTTTTTTATAAACAATATCATAAAAACTTACTCCTTATGATCTAACTATTTTTTAAAGAGAGGCCCGAGCCGGGATTTGAACCCGGCACAGGGGATCCACAGTCCCATATGTTACCAGGCTACACCACTCGGGCCAATATCAGGTTTTATCGTTTTTATAGATACAAAGGGAGCAATGTTTAAAGAGATATTTAAAGTATTTCGTATTTTACTTGTAGAATTAATCTCTCTATATACTTACATCTCTTATTCTTGTTTTTTTTGTTTTTATCTTTATAACCTTTTATATACAGATCATACCTTTTTTCCTTTAATTGGGTAATAATTATCAGATAAGTTTTAAATACTATGATAAAATAATAATATTAATAGGATAAAAATAGTGATAGGTTTATGTCAAAAATAAAAAACACCTTAGGGTTATACAAGAATCAGTTTGCTGTATCTGAAGTTTTAGGAACTATCTTATTATTAGTTATATCAGTTACTCTTTTTTCAGCAGTCTACGCTACTGTTTTTTCTATTACACCTGGTCCTACAACACCATCAACAAGTATCATAGGTACTATCGAAGATAAAAACCTTATACTGGAGCATCATGGTGGAGAATCTCTACCAAAGGATACAGAGGTAATAATAGGTTTACCCAATGGTAATGTTTTAACTGAGTCAGCTGATAGACATCTATTAGATGATAACAATAATAGTAAATGGGATATAGGTGAAAAATTTGTTTATGGAATCACAGATCCAGACTTCAAAAGGTTTGACTCTGTTGATGTAAGTGTAGTTGATCTGGATAGTAACTCTCTTGTTATGATGGGTACTCTTCAGGAGGCTAGAACTGCTGATCTTGAAGTTACTATGAGTGTTTCATCACCTATTTTTGGTAGCAGTTATCGTTATATTTTTACAATAACAGTAACAAACAATGGTCCTAGCTATGCAGAAGAAATAAAGGTTAAAGATTTACTACCAGAAGGACTAAGTTACATTAGCAGCAGTGTGACTAATGGAGTTTATGATCGAGATACAGGTATATGGTCTATCGATAGAATAGAAGCTGGTAACTTTGAAAGACTTACTTTAACGGCAGAGGTTACACCTACTGGTTCTGAGTTTACATTTACACAACTAGCTATTTTAATAGATGGCTCTATGAGTATACCGGATACGGCTTGGGGTTCTATAATAATAGATGGAGTGGCTAATGCTGTACAATATGGAGCAATTCCACATAATGGTAAGGTTGAACTCACAGTTGTTCAAATTGGGCTAGAAGGTAGCGGTACGGACGTGCATGCCCGTGTGGAAGTTAATCCAGTTGTTTTGACAGATGGTAATTACCTGAATGTAGCTAATCAAATAAAATCTATTGTGAAAATGGATG
>QMTJ01000162.1 GCA_003651045.1 Thermoplasmata archaeon
TCCAGATTTTGGATATACTGTACTGACTGTTTTACCCCAAGCATCATCTTTTCCATCGTTGTTGAAATCCCAGGCGTATATACTTATCTCTCCGTCGGGGTCATAACTTGTAGAATGAAAAACTATTAAATCACCAGGTGATGGTGAAGATGGTTTCCAATAAAAATCACCAACAATTTTCCGTCCAACTGTAACAACTAACTTTGCATCTACTAACCCATATCCAAACTCTTGATCCTTACCTGGTTCACCTAAGTCATGTTCCATAGCACTCTCTATTAATGCTTTTTCACAGTTTTCAACGTCTTCCATATTTGGATTTTTTACCCCTTTTGCACTAAAATATAATGCTGCTATGCCAGCAACAAAAGCAGTAGCTGGCGAAGTACCAGAAATACATACATAGCTATTGCTTAGATTTGTTGTAAAAATTTCAGAACCAGGAGCGACTACGTCTAATTCGTCACCCTGTGAGCTTAAAAAAAACCGCTCGTTTTTATCATTTATAGCACCTACGCAGATAGTTGTATTATATTTCCCCGGAAAACTGATACGTTTTTCGTTTTCATTCCCAGCTGAAGCGATTAATACACTATGATATTTATTTCTTGCAATCTCACATGCCTTCTCAACAGGAATACACATGTTTTCTTTTAATTCAAGGCTAATGGGAATACATAAAATATCTGCATTTAGGTGCAAGGGTGAAGCCGCATACAGTATTCCCCGAGCTACCCTCCAAACATCGATGTACCGGAGGAATGAACCATTTTTTGAAACCCTTACAGAATAATAAATGCAATTAGGTGCAACACCATCTAAACCAATATCATTATGTTTACCAAATACAATACCTACCATTTTTGTTCCATGACCATAAACATCTTCTGCGCGATCATCAGGAGGCTGCCACCATTCAGGATCGATAAAGTCTGCTTCTTTCTCAGGTTTCTTGAAATCTACATGATAATCTACACCACTATCAATAAAGGCTATTGAAACTTCTTTATTTCCTTTGGTTTTTTTCCATGCATCAGGACAATTAGTTACATTTTGCCCCCAAGATTTTTTTATATTAGAGTTACCCTGTTCTGTTAAGACAATATCATCAATAAAATTAAATTCAACATATTCTACTTCTTCAAATGAAGATAATTCTTTTTTGATCTGTTCCATTAAACAAGGATCAGCACCCGGAACTTCTATTAATGCAGCATTTATCTCAGAAATTATATCAGTAAAATTGTATCCTGCAAATGTTTTACATTCCTCAACATCAAACAGTGTTTCATTAAAAATAACAATTAGTTGGTCCGGTAAATAACAAAAAACATTTTCTTGGTGTTCCCCAGGGGAATACGGTTTGTATATACCCTCTCCTGAGTAACAATTGTTTTTCTGCATCTTTTCATTATGAATAACTTCACTGTTTACTGCAGGTAATAATATCACTAATATCATTATTACATTCAGTATTTTTTTCAGCATTCTACCCCCTCTCATTAAAAAATAGTTTTTATTATAAATTGTAATAAACTATTTTCATTAACAGTTGAAATTTTTTGCATATCTTTTGATTTCCATTTTGTCATTGAAAAATTTTTGATGTATATTCCGTTTGAAAAACAATATGAAATGATATCATTAGTTACAATATTTTTAATATGTCTGTCCCCTTTTATTATTAATGTGCAATTATGTGGTTCAAAATAACTACCCTCTTTATTTACTGACTCTGAGGAAACCGTGAATTCATAATGAATCGTATGATCTCTGCAACCATCGTCCTCATCCCTTAACACAACAGTTTTTCCCCTGCAACTTATACTAATGTTTTCTCCTCTTCTAACGTTTTTAATAACTCCTTTAACTGTTATTGGTTGTTCCCAGCTTTTATTTTTAATCCATTTGTTTAGTTCATCTGTATCATTGGATAACTCTTGGATTTCAGGGATGATTTTACCAAAATAAAGCATTGAAATATTTGTTGTACCAGAAACTGATACATCAGCAATGTTTTCATATTCATTGAATAATTTCTCAATAAGAGATATATTCTGTGAATCTTTTACCAGGCTATTGAACCAATTACACACTTTAATAACCCACTGAGTCATTGGGTAAAGACTATTATTTACATCGTCAACAAAACATTTATTTTCATTATTTAATATAAAATGTATATCTTCTGTCAATCTAGATAAATAAGCAGTGATATCCTCAACCCAGCCTAAACGTTGAGTTAATATTTCAGGTAAATCATCATTTTTAACCACAAAAGGATATTCAATACATTTACCATCTGCTGTAACATTTCGAAGCCGATAACTCCAAGGTGTACTCACTAAGAGATGTGCAAGTGTTGGTTCATAACATGAATTATTGTTCCAATACTTTACAACGATACTGTTACTACACCACTTGTATCCTGAGTCAAACGCTTTTGGATAAGCTCCTAACATAATTTTACTACGTGCAAAAAATCGTTCATCGAACCAAAAATCATGTCCATGTGTACTATAATACTCTTCTTCATTTGATAAAATTTTTATTTCATGATTAAAAGCCCTTTTCCATCCGGGATACATTAAAAAAAACCTCCTCGGACCAGGTGGCTTTTCATACCAACGGTAAAATACCTGATAAGGATAATCATAATTTACTACATGTATCGGAGGTTCAAATGCTATAAAAAACTGCTCGCCACTGTTTTCTATTGTATACATCAAATTATAAACCGCATACACACCATCCTTTTCTTTAACATATCTGTTGTATTCTATTTTTTCAAGAGTTAATGTTAATTCTACTTCTCCTCTCTCGTTTTCCCTACTAGTAATCTCTATACTGGGCGTAATAGGCAATGTCACAGAAAAAAACAATACTCCTATACAACTGACACAAAATATTTTTTGCCATCTCATCTTTCCACCTTTATATTATATAACCAACAACTACTGTATTTAGTTTCCTCTCGTGAAAGAAGTCATCAAACTTTTGTAGCAGAACATTCAATAATGGTACCTGTGCTATACTTTCAATATTTTTTGTTTTCCTCCAACTTTCAGCTTGGAACCATTTATAGATTTCTCCACCTGAAAAACAATAAGATAAGACTCCTAAAGTCTGTAGGGGTTTCCCTTGATGGGATGGATGATCTCCTGTCACAGTTATTACACATTTTTGCGGTAGTTTGTAGGGGTATTTCGCAGGAATTGTAAAGTTATAAGAGATTGACCCATCTTTTCCATCTTTTGGCTCTGTATATATTTTTTCTACATCTCCACATTTAACTTTTATTTTTTCACCATCTCGTACATAGTCAACTCTTCCACGTACTCTTATATCCTGTAGCCAAGGTTCTTTTGACCTCCATTCTTTTAACTTTTCAAAATCATATTTCAGTTTGGCAAATAAAAATAATTCAATACCTCCACAGATCTCGATTAATGTAAGTAAACCTGTTGCATAGGTAATAAGTTTGCATAGAACATCAATTCCAAGCACTTCCCCAAGCAGTTTTGCAATCTCTTCCCCACTGAACAA
>QMTJ01000163.1 GCA_003651045.1 Thermoplasmata archaeon
CTAAATCATTCATCATTAATGGTAGCTCCAAGGTTAAAATGGTTTTTGAAGCTGATGAGCTGGATCAAGTTGCTGATCAGGGCAATATTAGTTATCTGGTAATATCGGATGATGATTTTGATTATGAGACAACAACACATTGGGGTTTGATTTGGGCTGTTGATATTAATCAGGTTTTAAAATTCTTGGTCGATTTAATATTAAATAAAAAAGAAGCTCCAGTTAATAATAGAGTTAATAATAGTAGAGATAAGATTAGTATTGTTGAGGGAAAAGAAGAAAATAGAAACGGAATCTTTAGCAAAAAAGTAACTGTTTCTTCTCCAGAACATTTAGAAAATGTAAAAGTAAATGTCTCAATTCCAGAGGTTAGATATAAATTCCAAGTTGATTTAGTTTCTTTATCTGAGCAGACAGGTGTTTCTGTAGATGATTTTCAGTTGAAAGATACTAATGGTAATGGGCTTTATGATACCGTGGAATGGATGGTGCCAAGTCTTTCTGAAAAAACGTTTGAGGTAAAAGTTGATTTTAATAAGGTTGATTTTGTGAGTAGAGTTGCCGACTCCATTGACAACTATAACGGTACACGTACAGCCAATCTTTACAGTGGTTTTGTTAACTATTATGATAATGAAAAACAGCAGTATCAGCCCATAAATACAATAATCACTAAAAGTGATGAAGAGGGATTTGCCTATCAGAATATAAAAAACAATTTTAAATCCTACTTTGATGACAAAAATGTAAATGTTCGGTTTGCCATTGATAGATCATCATGGATTGACTATTATCTTGTTGATCAAGAGTTTGGAAAAGTAAACAAGAACTTTTCTATATTTACCAATGGCAGTAGAATAACCTACGTCAACGTCTTTGATAATATAGATGTGCGATATACAGTTACTATGGATGGGTTACTTGAAGAATTTATATTGAACAAACCTAAAACTATATCTAGAATAGAAGAGCAAATCAAAATTTCAGGTGTTTTCTATGAAAAAATGAATGATGGTTCAATAAAATTTTATTCTAAAGATGGAGAGGTTCTTTGTAATATACCGAAACCTGTCATGTGGGAAGAAACAAATATATCTAATCGGTGCTATGGGCTACACTATGAGATAGAAGAACGAAATAATGCTTATTTTATCATAAAGATAATCGACAAGGAGGGTTTAGATTGGCTTCTTGATGATAACAGATCTTATCCTGTTGTTATTGACACTACAACAGATTTACAGCCGTCTGTTCAGGATGTTTCTCTATATTATAATCCTGGGTTTAATCCACGTGATTACCGTGCGTTTCTTAAATTTGATATCTCATCAATACCCGATGGGGCCAATATAGAGGCAGTTTATCTTAAGCTGTATTGTTATAGCGATGATAGTAGAGTAGGAGGGTGGGATGGAGATGCAATATTCTGGAATGTTGGTAGTCAAACCTGGACTGAAAGCACATCTGTTGGAACCCTGTGGGGGTATTCAACATACGATCAGACAGAGGGTAGCATGGGAACAGGCACGGGGTGGAAAACATCTACTGATATTTCAACTATTTTTAACAGAGATTATAATGCAGAAAACACATATTGTAGTATCAAATATGCTGATCCCGATCATAATAGTGCTTCTCCAAATGGCAAAACAGATAGCACGACGGGTTTACCTGTGGGATTTGGTTCAGACGGAAGAGGATATGCACGTTATCGACCAAGGGAATACAGTACCAGCACCTACAGACCTATTTTAGAGGTTGTATATACTACAAATAACGCACCAACCATTACCTCTGCCAGTATCACAGATAGAGACGATACAGATAATTGTTATGCAATGAAAAAATATTACACATTTACCGCTGAAGTTAATGATGCAGATGGAGCAAGTGATATCGCAGAGGTTAGACTAAGAGGTAAGGATGGAGCTGCTACGCTGTTTGAGGTGAGGGCATATAACCTTGATTCAACACCAGCATATAGTATAGTGACAGGAAGCTCGACAATTGACCTTGATACTGCAAACTGCAACTGGGGTGAAGAAGGGAATGCAGGTACCGCAACGTTCAAAATACGATTTGAATGGGATCACCCGCAGAAAAATGATTGTGAACTTGCAGTTTATGTAGAAGATACCTCATCTGCCAGCGCTGGTTGGACTGATAAGCAGACCAACTATTTTGATATAATTAATCGGCTAGTGACAAAAGAGTTTGCAGCAAAGGATGGCAGGATAAATATAGGCGGTACAGCAAGTCTCATTGGAGATGTCAGATATGCAACAACTACTGGTGGTAACACACCATCATACAGTTATCCACCGAATGCTCAATTTACAGCAGTAAAAATTCATAATTCTGCTCATAGTGTCGTATGTAGTGATACTACCATATCAAATGGACATTTCGAGTGTAGTTTTAAAATTCCTGATGCTGTTCAGAGTAATACATACCATGTCTATCTTGATATGGCTGGAGATTATACTGATGCTGATGCACCAGATGGAGATACTGTATCTGTTATCGGAGATCAAGTAAAAGTAACATCCATAGCCGTATCGAATTATGCATACTATGGTGGTTCTAGATATTGGGATGCAAACAGTCCGATGACTATAACTTATACTGCAGTGCTTGATTACGATGAAACAGCGTTTAATGGAGAGCTTAATGTTGGTTATTCTGGAGCTCCAACAGCATGGGGAACAACAAGCAGTTTAGTAGCAACTCCAAATGATTATTCAGCTGGAAACGTAGTAACTAGAAACGACGTAACAGCTGGATCAGTTTCTAATGGTGGTACATATGGAATAACCTCTCTAACTGTTACAGCATCAAAGCCTGATGTTGGATGGGATGGTGAAGCACCGACAGCACCAACAAATGCACAATGTAGACCAGATGGATGTAGCGACACAGGGGAAACAGATAATGACAAGACAATATATCTTACGTGGACAGATGCTTCTGATGGCAGTGGAAGTGGAATAGCTGGACACTATGCAGAAATAGGAAACTCAGCACCTACAACATTAGTAGATGATGATGTAAGTAACTGTGATTACGATAACGGAGGAAGTGAAGGAGTTAATACATACTATATAAGAGCAAAAGACAATGTTGGAAACTGGGGAAGCTATGATAGTGACACAATTACTATTGATCTAAACGATGCACCAACTGCAGTAGTTCATACAAGTAGTTGTGATTCAGTACATTATGGTGGTAAGTTTTACAATTTTGTAACTCTTCATGGTGATGCTGATGGCAAAACTGATATCAAATATGCATATGCATCATTTGGCAGCTCATATAGCGATATCGCATTTTACACCCAACCAAATGACGCGGAACCAACAGTAACTGTAATGTTTGGATCAAACTACCTGATAGGAACACCTGGATGTATTGTTGCACCATTAAACGATACGCATTTTGCAATAACATGGTACTATACTATTGATTGGGATTGGACCCATGATGATTCTGCAGTTATTGACTATTTTGCTAACACACAAGATCAGTCAGATGCGTTAG
>QMTJ01000164.1 GCA_003651045.1 Thermoplasmata archaeon
CACAATTAATCTCATGTGCTTTTTTACGTAACTCATCAAGCGAACGACTCCCTACCATAATCTTTAATCACCCTTCTCACTTAAAACATAGATTAGATATAAAAAAACAGCTTAAAACTCTTATTCATTTTTTTCCTTTACAAAAAAACAGGATCACAAAAATTTTTCAACTTGGTTTCAACCATGTTTTTCTAACTAAAAATTAATATATTAGATTACCTCTTCCATCTCAATATATGGAAAAGAAAACAATAATTTTAGAACTACCAAGTGAACTAGTAGAAAAGATAGATAGACTAAACACAATGGGAGATAGATCAGCTTTTGTAAAGGATTTATTAGAAAAACAATTACAACAAGAAAACAGCGAAGGTGTAGACGCATCTACAGAACTTACTACACATATGCGAAGAACAGAAGAACAAATAAGGATACCTGGTGAAATAGATTTACTCACAAGCAACGGTGTTTCACTCGGAAGATTCAACATTAACACAATCGAAGGATTTGAAGAACTCGCTAAAAAAATACAAGAAATATCCAATGACCCAGTTGTTAAAATCAGAGCAAAAAGCTGGCTTTAAAAAAAAATTCTACCTAATAGTAGATCATACAAGTATAGCTAAAATTATAACTTATAAAAAAAACAGAAGACATAAACACCTATGAATCTATATTTTACACATAACGTGAATTCTATTTTTTTCCACATAAAAACTTTTTCTTTGAATGTCGGGGGCGGGATTTGAGCCCGCGACCTCCTGATATCTTAGCGCCAAAAGGCTTAAAAACTTTTTTTTTCGAACCCTTTTAGCTTTTGAAGCTTATGAGTCAGGCGCTCTAACCAGGCTGAGCCACCCCGACAAAATGTTTCTTTTGAATGCAGGAATATAAACCCTGGTTTTAAAAACTTTCCAAAAAAAGACTATAAAAATCTCCTTTTTGTTTTTTTATTCAATAACAAGTTTACCTTTACCACGTAGAAAAACAACGTGCAGAGAAGATCTCTTAACCCTTCTTCTTAGCTCATGGTCATTTGTAACAACTATACCATTAAGTTTCTCTGCTAAAGATAAAACCGATTCATCACCTTTACTATTATTATTAACGTCAACGACATCATATTTTTCAATTATTTTCAAAGCAGCTTTTGCCTTTGTTTTTTGTTTACCTTTCCCTTTTTGTGACAAAAACATTAACTCCTTAACGATAGGTTTTGGAACAATTATATGGTGTTTACCGATTAACTCAGTGAGTTGATCTTCTAAGTTAACCGGGAATTCAAAAAGCATCATGATAGCGCTGCTATCAAGTATTACTATCTTTTCTCCTCTATCTCCCCATATCCTATTAGATGCCATCTACCGTCAATCCTTCTACTGATTGCTATTCTCTGCCCATACTGAGCACAGACAGGTAGCTTTAATTTAACGCTAATCTTACCACCATAGGATTCTGATACAATTCCAACAGTGGTAGCAGTACCAATTGTAAGCATAAGTGGTTCATTTGTTTTTATAGGTTCAACGTTTTTCTCTTCAATTGTTCCAACTACTCTCTTAAGTAAATGTATAGATGATACAAACTCCTCTAGCGTAGGTGGTAGCTGACCAACCTTACCAACTACTTTACCCGCGTATGAATCCGATTTTGTTCTAGCTGGATCAAGACCTGTACCAATAGCAATCAAACCACCAGGGGTTGCCTTTTTTACGGATTTCCCTCCAGTAAAAAGCGATGTAATAGTAGTTATAATAGGCTCAAATGTTTTTCTCCCGCTACTTTCAACTCTACGACCAGGACTGATTTCAATCTTATCTCCCTCATTAAGAACACCTTGAATGAGTGAACCACCAACTACACCACCTTTAAGCTCGTTTGGTCTAGCACCGGGTTTGTTAACATCAAAGCTTCTAGCAGTATACATGAGAGGAGGTTTATTTAAATCCCGCTCTGGTGTAGGTATATAATCCTGCATTGCTTTAATAAGAACATCAATGTTTACATCCTGATGAGCACTTACAGGGATAATAGGAGCATTTTCTGCTACAGTTCCTTTAACAAATTTTAGAATTTGCTCATAATTTTTAATCGCATTTTTTTCTGTTACCAGATCAATTTTATTTTGAACAATAACAATATTTTTAACACCGGCTATATCAAGAGCAGTAAGATGTTCACGAGTCTGAGGCTGCGGGCAAGGTTCATTAGCTGCAATAACAAGAACAGCACCATCCATAATAGCAGCACCGGAAAGCATAATAGCCATTAAAGTCTCATGGCCTGGTGCATCAACAAAGGAGACAACTCGTAACAACTCAGTAGGACTACCGCAAACAGGACAGGTTTTTTTTGTAGAATAACACCGAGGCTCATCACATCTTGGGCACTTGTAAAAAGCAGCATCAGCATAACCAAGTTTAATAGAGATACCGCGTTTCAATTCTTCAGAATGTTCATCAGTCCATTTACCAGTTAACCTCTGAGTCAACGTTGTTTTACCATGATCAACATGGCCGATCATACCAATATTAACTTCAGGTTGACCTGGGAGGCTCATTTTTGTTCCTCTTTAACTTCTTCCACTTTTTTATCTTCTTCCATTTTTTCCTCTAATTTAAGCAACTGTTCAATAGGTTTAGAACTATGTTTAATAACTTTCATATTTATTTGCACAATATCCTGACTTATTGTATTACCACGTATAGATTTCTTCTTCCGCATTCCTTTCTCACGAGGTTTAAAACATTTACCTTTACTAACTAGTAACCTTCTACGGCCCATACCTGGTAAATCAGGTCTCATTGCAAATCCATCTTTATCAGTTCCACCAGTGATTTGAAGTTTATACCCTGGTAATGAAACAAAAATACCATCTACCTCATCACCGATTTTCTTCCCAACTAATGAGTTGGCATGATGACCACTAACTTGTACTTGATACGATTTACCTGTTTTGGTATCATTTACTACAACCTTGAACTCTACCATATTAGCTTCTCCATTAATTTTAATTTATTCAAATGGAACATTTTTCCGGTAACAATATTATATATTAATAGCTTTTTGCCAACAGAGTACAAAAAATATAAGTTTTTTGAAAAAATATTTATATAAGTGTTTAATTCTCTGGAGTTATCAAATCTCCAAATATAATAATTAAATCATTTAGGATAATGGGGGAGAGAAAGTTGGAATTCATTTGGTATTGGACAAAAGGAGACAGTAGAGTTTATACAAGAAAAACAGAAATCGCTGAAAGAGCAATGAAAGAGGGAAAACTAGTTATGGGTAAACGAGTAAAACCAAATATTATAAAATATTAAATAAAAGTCAACAGAGAGTTATATATAATATAAAGATATATTGTTTTTTCCAAAAATTTTTTTCTATTTTTTTCAACGGAAGTTTTTTAGATAATAATTGTATTAGCCTCATGAACGTATGACTGAGTTGGATTATAAAAAATTGTTAAAAAAAGTTATTGAGAGTACTCCAAAAAAAGAAATTGCTGAG
>QMTJ01000165.1 GCA_003651045.1 Thermoplasmata archaeon
CTCAGTCTGGCTGGAGCGGCCGGCTGTAGACCCTATGGCTGTTACCGGCAGGTCCCCGGTTCAAATCCGGGAGGCGGGACTAACCTTTTTATTCACTTATCGCTTCTATGAATAAAAGAGTATAGGAGGAAAAAGAATTATTAAGCCAAACTCATATAAAGAGATAGTATCAATACCGCAATATTTAAAAGAGAAATTACCAACATCGTATGATGTAATAGGAAACATTGTTTTAATAAAATTACCTAGTGATCTGATTGATTTCAAAAAAGAAATCGGTGAAGCAATACTCTCTGCGAATAAAAATATAAAAACAGTTTGCCTTGTTAAACCAGTATCTGGAGAGTTTAGAATACGGAGAGTTGAGGTTATCGCTGGAGAACAACAGACAGAAACATGTCACCGAGAATATGGTTTAAACCTTTATCTCGATATCAAAAAAACGTATTTCTCGCCAAGACTTGCGAATGAAAGAAAAAGAATATCAAACCTTGTTAAACCAGGTGAAGTTATCGTGGATATGTTTGCAGGAGTTGCACCTTTCTCGATAATGATCGCTAAATATGCAAAACCTAAAAGAGTTTTTGCTGTTGATAAAAACAAAGATGCAGTACATTATGCTCAGAAAAACGTCACGGTGAATAAGGTGCTTGATAAAGTTGAAGTAATACATGCTGATGCCCTGGAGTTAAAAGAGATTCTATCTAGATACAATATGAAAGCAGATCGAGTCATCATGAACCTACCCTTCTCTTCTTATGATTTTTTTGAAACAGCATTAAATATCATCTCAGATCAAGCCACTATCCACTACTACGACATACAGCATAACAATAAAATAAATAAAAGGATACATCAATTAATGGAATTAGCAAGAAGAAAATATATAGATATCTCTAAGTATAAAATTAAAAAAATTAAAAGTTATTCACCCCATGAATTTTATATAGGAGTTGATATTACTGCTAAGCGATTTGCCGATGTAGCTTAGACCGGTAGAGCGGCTGACTTGTAATCAGCAGGTCGGGGGTTCAAATCCCTCCATCGGCTTTAAATAAAAGGTTTAAATCTTTTATAGATTACAGTCACTACTAACGCTATTATCAATAATAAAACTTCAAACCCTGGTGTATTTTCTTTTGCTTTTTTAACAATTATCTTTACCGTAGTAGAATTCCATAGGCCATTATCATCTGTAACATTTAATGTCACCGTGTACGTACCTGGGGATTTATAAACATGAGAAACTGTTCTCCCATAACCTGCAGTACCGTCACCGAAACTCCAGTTATAAAACTTGATATACCCATCTTTATCAACACTATTTGACCCATCAAAATTTGATGCTTTACCCACTGTAAAAACAGAAGGAGAAATTATGAAAGCTTCTGGTTTCTGAAAACCTTCAGAGGATACATAAACTTTTGTTACAGCTACAGCACTTGTACCATCATTATCTATGACAGTTAAGGTCACATTGAATTTTCCTGTACTATAATATGTGTGTGTTGGTTGTTTTGATAATACCTCACTAGTGCCGTCACCAAAATCCCATCTATAATATAAAATTGAGCCGTCATAATCTTTGCTGCCTGAAGCATTAAATGTAAGAGTTTCATTTATTTTTGCATAGTATGGTCCACCAGCGTCAGCAACAGGAGGTCTATTATCAGTAGGTCTAACTTTCGTTAGAAAATACCAAATGTCAGATTGATTCTGTTGTTTACCATCTGTTACATTTGCATACCATACAAAAATAGTATGAAAATCTAAATTAAAACTTATAGAAGCTGTACCGCCGCTTTCTACATTGGTGTCACGTCCAAGAAAAACACAATACGACTTACTTGACTCATTAACGATTCTATAAAAAGACACGTCCATGAGATCACCTTCAGGATCACTAACATCCACCGAGAGAGTTATCTTTAGAGTAGTATTATCTGCACCATCCTTAGGACTAGGATTAGATGGTTTATTCGGTGGACGGAGAAAAACACCAAGAGGATATTTATCATATACACCATTTTTAGAATATGGATTATCTCCAATACCATCTTTATTTAAATCTATATCATTATAGTCATCCCAAACATTTCCTTGCAAACCGTTATACCAAAGATTATTTCCTTGATCTAAAGCATTTTTTAGATTATTATAAAAATAGTTGTTGTAAAACAAGTTATTCTTTGCCGAGGATTCACAGATGACCCCTGTTGAAGAAGAGCTATTAAAATAATTTTCATATATTTCACAATTTGACGAAACAACTCTTAAACCCACAGGGTTGTTAATAAACTCATTATAATACACTTTACTATCATCTGCTTTCAAATATAAACCTTCAACAGAGTTATCATAGATAGTATTGTTGTAATAGTGATTATCCTGACCGTTATCATCTCTAACAGCTTTTAAGCTATTATAACAAATATCATTTTGTATAACCTCAGTGTTTTCACAGTCTCTCATTGATATACCATAAGAACTTGATTGTAAAGTATTATTAAAAACAGTTGTGTAATATGTAGAGCGAATACTGATACAAGAAGTAACACAATCCCTTATAATATTTAGAAGAATTTGATTTGTATTAGAGTTTTCAGAATAGATACCAACTACTACCTTACTGATATTATTATTATTTACTAGACAGTTTTTGTTTGAGTAAAGATAAACACCATATCCACCCGCTGAGTTAGTAATATTATTATTCTCAACCACAACATTGTCTGCTGTGATATATATCAAAGCCCCTTTCAACTCTGACATTATATTGTTTTTTTTATCTGTTACATTAAATCCTGTAAAATTAACACCTTCTGCTGAAATTGTAATTGTATATCTATGTGTTTTTCCATAGTAAATTATACTATCCCCTTCTGTTTCTTTGTCTAGACCACCTATCAATGTGAGTTTTTTATTGATGAGTAAAGTCTCATTGTATGTTCCACCGAAAACATATATTGTATCCCCAGGATTCGCAACGTCTATAGCATGTTGAATACTCCCATATGGATGCTCTACAGTACCATCCCTGTAGAGATAAAAATCATCATCGACAAATATCTCCCCAGGTGTTGCTTTAGCTTTTTCCACTGAATAAACTAAAACGATGCTTCCGAATATCAGTAGGAAAAAAACAGTTATTGTAAAATTTTTTGATTGCATCATCTATCTCTCCTCGTAGAATAGTTGAAATAAGAGTTTAGGATTTATATTTTTCTGGTATTTTACGAGAGAGTATTAATCTATAAGATATCTCATATGCAGATCTACAGGAGAAAAACATCTCTTGTGTCTTGCTTGAAATGATGGAATGTTTTATTAAATACAAATTTTTTTAGTATAGATATCATGGGATTAAAAATCTGCATTGGTGGAACATTTGATATACTACATAGGGGGCATAAAAAACTACTGGAGGAAGCATTTAAACATGCTGGAAGGGATGGTTTTGTTTTTATTGGTTTGACTAAACAGAAAATACAAGATAACAGC
>QMTJ01000166.1 GCA_003651045.1 Thermoplasmata archaeon
ACTATACTATTATTTCCACCAAGGTCAATAAAATGAGTTTTCTCTTCAATAGCAAATTTTGATAACTCATAGTTGAAATAATAGGGAATCGCAGATATCACAACATCGTATTTTTGGAAAAAAGTTTTTACATCGTCTAACTTTGTAACATCGAGAATATCAAAATCTATTTTTTTGTTTTTTAAAAATTTTTCAGCTTTTTCCAATATAGTTTTATCCTTGTCCACTATTGTAATCTTTTTAAAACTTGAAAAAACTGCTAAATCAAAACCTATAGCACGTCCCATTAAACCTGCACCAAGAACTAATACATTCATTTCTCTACCTCATTCTATTACTCTATAGAAACACCAAGGGGTTATTTTAAAATTATTTTTCATAATCATTATATCTAACTATTTTATTTAGGGGCTCAAGTTTAAGGGAGGCAAAAAATCTTATGACTGCTGAACTATGGGATAAAAAAACAGAAGCGATGTCATCTGATAAATTGAAAGAACTTCAGTTGAAAAGGTTAAAAGAACTTGTAAATAGGGTTTATAGAAAAAACAAATACTATAAGAGAAAATTTGATGAAAATAGAATAAAACCATCTGATATTAAAACACTTAACGATATTGAAAAGATTCCGTTTTTAACAAAAGATGATCTACGTGAGTATTACCCATTTGGTCTTGTTTGTACAGAGATAGATGATATAGTTGAAGTACATGCATCTAGTGGTACCACGGGTAAACCCGTAGTTGGTCCATATACAAAAAACGATGTTGAACTCTGGGCAGAAGTAATGGCGCGTTCTCTTTGGGCGAATGGCCTAAGAAAAAGTGATCGTATGCAGAATGCATATGGTTACGGGTTGTTCACAGGGGCTCATGGTTTCGAGAAAGGTGCACAGAAGATAGGAGCGATGGTGATTACTATAAGCTCAGGAAATACACAAAGGCAGATTAATGTGATGAAGGATTTTGAAAGTACTGCAATTGCTTGTACCCCATCTTATTCATTGTATATGGCAGAGGTTGCTGAAGAGAACGGTTTTGAACCTAAATCTGATTTTAAACTTAGACTTGGATTGTTTGGAGCAGAGGCATGGAGTGAAGAAATGCGGAATAGTATAGAGAAACGATGGGGGATTGTTGCTCATGAACATTATGGACTTACAGAGATCATCGGACCTGGTGTTGTTTCAGAATGTGAACATAAAAAATTACATATCAATGCTGATCATTTCTTACCTGAAATAATTGATCCAAAAACAGGGGAGACATTAGAACCTGGTGAAGAAGGAGAATTAGTTTTTACTACTCTTACAAAAGAAGCGTTCCCAGCTATCCGTTTTAGAACAAAAGATTTAGCAACAATTTATGATGAAAAAACTTGTGAATGCGGTAGAACATTACCTATACAATCAAGGATAAAAGGACGAAGTGATGACATGATGAAGGTAAAAGGTGTCATTGTTTTTCCATCTCAGATTGAAGCAGCACTTATGCAAGTACCTGGTGTTAGTGACAATTATCAGATAGTAAAAACAAAAAAAGGTGATATAACATCTTTATCAGTTGAAATCGAACCAACCGAGGAACGTTGGAAAGAAGGACATATAGACGAACTTGAAAAGAAAGCAGAAAATGAGATATATAGTATCTTAAATCTCCATGTTCCTGTTAAAGTAATTAAACCTAAAACTATTCCAAGAAGCACAGGGAAGGCGAAAAGAGTCATTGAACGATGAAAAAAAATTTTATCAAAAAATATAGTAAAATGTATTAACCATAATTTTATTGCGTTTAAGGAGGAGTTACTTTGAAAAAAGGAGATTTTATTTGGAGTGGAGTATTAATCTGTGTTATAGTATTTTTAGTATTCCCAGCTACTCACAAAATATTTATTAGTGGTACTACCAACTATCCTTATATAGCTGGTTTTCTAAAGTTCGCTATTTTAGCAACCATGGGGGATCTTTTAGCATATAGAATAGTTACAAGTGAATGGAAAATACGAAAAGGGTTTATGTTCAGAACATTCATCTGGGGTTTCCTAGGGGTAGTAATCGTTTTAATTTTTAACATCTTCGGAGCAGGGGTAACTGCTGCAATGAAAGCAGGGTTATTACCTTGGAATGGATACTCTATAGCGTTCGCGTTTTTTACTAGCGCTATAATGAATATATCATTTGCACCAACCATGATGGGTTTTCATAGAATCACCGATACTTACGCGGATTTACGGTTTATTAAAGGTCAAAAAAATCTAAAAATGGGTCAAGTTTTACATGAGGTGGACTGGTATGATTTTGTTTCTTTTGTAGTATTAAAAACCATACCGCTGTTCTGGATACCTGCTCATACAATAACCTTTTTGTTACCATCGGAGTATAGAGTACTAATGGCTGCGTTTTTATCAATTGCATTAGGCGCGATACTATCTTTTGCTAAAGCTAAAAACAAACAACAAAAACAATAACAGGATTGCATATTAACAGAAAAAAATAGAAAATAAAAATTAAAATCATGGATTGTTTCTTATTTTTTAAATGTGTAAATATATCTTGTGTTGATACAAAAAATCTACAATACATATGTTGCCATTTAGACAAACAATTAACCTGCGTACCTCAATGTTGTTACAAAAATTTTTTTTGAGACCCCTTCCTTCGCATGTACCTATAAACCTTTGTTATACTGGGTTTATAAAATGATCATAACTATAATCCATAATCTGTTGTTCTTTACCATTTAAAAACAGTTTTATCTTTTTATCCTTGGTAATCTCTCCTACTAAATAACCATCTATTTTACTAACCTTATCAGGTGATACTGTATAAAGTAGTTCAAAATCTTCCCCACCATACAACGCGTAATCATATCCATCTTCACCAAGGATTTCTGCAATCTCTTTAACCTCATCAGTTATAGGTATTTTATCTTTATAAATAACTGCACCGCAACCACTCTGTTCACATATATGCTTAATATCACCAGCTAAACCATCTGATACATCAATCATAGAATTTACAGAAGATGCATTTTTTAATGCAAAATCTAATCTTGCTTTTGGCTCAAGATATCTTTTTTTAACACCGTCAAAACCTTCAATGTTTTCCTGGAAGAGACGGAGACCTGCTCTACCATTACCAAGATATCCTGATACAAAAATGAAATCCCCTATTTCAGCACCACTTCTTAAAACAAGATTCTTTTTTTCAACTTCACCAAGTAACGTAATCGAGATAAAAATTTGTGTTGAATGCGTCATGTTCCCGCCTATGATACCAATATTGTATTTATCACAAACCTTCCACATACCACTGTACATCTCATCAACAAATTCTACATCAAGATCTCCTGGAAAACCAAGAGATACAAGAACATAACTAGGAATTGCACCCATAGCCGCGATGTCAGAGACATTAATTTCAATAGCTTTCATCCCAATCTGCAATGGTGTAAACCATTCCCTAGTAAAATGATCCCCTTCAACAAGACAATCTG
>QMTJ01000167.1 GCA_003651045.1 Thermoplasmata archaeon
AAAAAAGTGATGGAACACTTCCGAAACCCTAGGAACATGGGGGAGATAAAAGATGCAGATGGTGTAGGAACTGTTGGAAATCCTGTGTGCGGAGATTTAATGGCAATATATATAAAAGTGGAAAATAACAGGATTAAGGATATAAAATTCAAAACTTTTGGATGCGCAGCAGCTATCGCGACAAGTAGCATGATCACCGAACTTGCCAAAGGAAAAACACTTGAAGAAGCAGAGAAGATAACCAGAGATGATGTCGCTAATGAACTAGAAGGGTTACCACCGATAAAAATGCATTGTTCTAACCTTGCTGCTGATGCACTACGTGAAGCGATAAAAGATTATAAAAAGAAAAACAAAAAGTGAGGATAAAAAAATCATGTGTTCGTATATAACTATCGACGGCTGGAAATGTAACATACGTTTTTCATCTGCACATATCATACCAGATTATGAAAAATGTGGACGACTCCATGGTCATACCTATGCTGTTCATGCAAAAATTGTTGGTAAACCTGATAGCAAAGGGATAATTATTGATTTCACCGTGGTCAAAGAAGTTCTTAGAGAGGTTACAAACGAACTAGATCACAAAGTGTTGATACCAGATAAAAATAATGCTGCAAAAATTGAAAAACAAAAAAAATGTGTTAAAATTGTCTCACAAGGTAAAGAATATGTTTTCCCCCTGGAGGATTGTGTTTTTCTTCCTATTAAATCTACATCTGCGGAGAATCTCGCAGCGTATATTCTTAGTAGAATTGTTAATAAGGTTTCTCTACCGAGGAACATTGAATCTATCGAGATTGGTGTCGATGAGGGGGTTGGGCAGGGTGCTAGGGTTTCAATAAAAATTTAAAATGTGTGTCTTTATGGTTAAAAAAGCAGTTTGTCTAATTTCTGGTGGTCTTGATTCCTGCGTAACAGTTTATACCGCTAAAAAAGAAGGATATGAAATATACGCATTAACATTCAACTATGGACAACGACATGAGAAAGAAAAAGAATGCGCAAAAGAAATTGCTTCATCTGTAGATGCAAAAGATCACATTATTTTTAACATAAATCTAAGCATGTTCGGTGGTTCATCGTTAACAGATAAAAATCTTGCTCCAGAGGTAGATCATAAGTTAAGTGAAATCGGTAAAACTATTCCATCTACGTATGTTCCAGCTAGAAATACTGTTTTTTTATCTATTGCTCTTGCATATGCAGAGGCTTTAGATGCTGATGCTATATTTATTGGTGCTACTGCTACTGATTATTCTGGTTACCCTGATTGCCGACCAGAGTTTATAGAGGCTTTTCAAAAAATAGCAGAGGTCGGCACTAAAAAAGGCGTTGAGGGAAAAACAGTAGAGGTTAAAGCGCCATTAATAGGGTTGACAAAGGCTGAGATTATTAAAAAAGGTATGAAGCTTAATGTTCCTTTTGAAAAAACATGGTCATGTTATATGGGTAGGGAGAAAGCCTGTGGACGATGTGACTCGTGTCTACTTCGGTTGAAAGGTTTTAAAGAAGCAGGTTTTAGAGATCCTATAGAATATGAGGTATTACCCAGCTGGTTTTGAAAAAATAGTTTAATTATTGTTGTTATTTTTTTCAGATTTTTTGGAGTGTGTTGTTTGTTTTTTCTTTTCTTTGTAATAACTATATACGTCCATAGACACTGGTATAGATATGAGGAAGGCTATTAAAATTATGAGACAGATGATCGAATCTGATGGTACGTTTTTAAGAGTGTTTTTACCTGTGAAAAAGTCATTGAAGAGAAGGTTTATAGTCCCAATCCATGGGATTTCACATCTTGCTTTACCTGATATCCATTCCATTTTTATTAGATCCTCGCAGATGTATGGCGATGTTTGATCACAATCGTGATTTGTAAAAGGGTTGTCACCCTTGGTTATAAAACCAGAATGAGGATGCGGTGGTACGTAGTTGTGAAGACCAAGTTCTGGTATTGTGATGGATGTAACATTTATAAGGTTGTAGTCTTCAACAGTATATGTATCATATTTTTCATTGTACTCCACCCAGCAGATGGCTCTATGGATGATTTGATCTCTATCAAGGTCACCATAGGGGTGGTAGATGATAACATCTCCATAGTCACCATAATAGAAATTGTTTTTATCTTTTTCAGCTAATGCTCCTTTAAGAGTACTACCACGTGGTACGATATCATCCCGGCTGTAGACTTTAACTAGTAGAACCATGTCACCAGCGTCAATAGTTCCGAGTCTACCAAAGGGTTCATCTGGATGCATCATACTACCTGATTCAATAGCTACCATTGGTGCACTAAACCACTGACCAGTATAAGTCCATAGAGCAGTTAAAATTATAAAAACTATTGACAAAGCAACAAGTACATCTCGGATGAGAGAGATTTTATTATCTTCACTACGCCAGAATCGTAAAAATAGTTTCTTAAATTTTTTAGTTTCCAATGGGTATTACCTCTATTTCTTTTTAAACTCTTCCATGTGAAAGACGATGTTCTTTGTTGTAGACCCACATATAGGGCACTTGTTTATATTTTCTTTGAATTTTTTACCGCATCCTGTGCAACGTGATATCCATTTAAACTTTTTTGTTATACCTCTCTGCCCGATGTTTTCAAATTTTATATCTAAATATGCTGCTATGTTTTGTATAGAGTAGTCATCAGTTAAAACAACAACATTTTCTTTTTGTTTTTTTATCTCGTATGCTAACGCTATTAGCTCAATATCAGTGTTTGAAAGACGCGTGATATCCCCTGTTTTAGAAGCTATTTTTTTTATTTTATCTACTGTTTTTTTAGATGGTGTGTGGATTGTTAATCCTTTTTCTATGAGAAACTGGAATAAACGGTAGTCTCGCCCACCAGGTTTAAATTCTTTTGATACGCCTGGTGTAGTAACCATGTTATCCAGGTTGAGGGGTTTACCAGATAATATAACAGATGTATCTACTATGAATACTGTGTTTTTTTTCATATTGACATAAAAATGGGTAAGTACGGTTTTGTTATTTTATTTTAACTAAAAAATAACAAAAAAAATTGAAAAAAAATGAAGGTTGATAGATAGAGGAAAGGATTTAGAGGATGTTTTTCCCTATTTTTTTGTTTACCATGGCCATAGATGATACCATTGTTCTTTCCAGCAGACTTCTACATTAATCGAGCCAGCGGATACACTACCTGATACATCTACGTTCCATTCAGCTGGTGGCCACCAATCCCACGTTATGTTGAAGTCTTCTGCAGAGCAACTATATGCAGTGTAGTTGAACCCCCATAATGGGTCGTAGTAATTTCCACCCCAGTATCCATCTTTGGTGATTTGGAATGTAAACGTTGTTGATTCACCGTTTGTGTCGTAGAAAATATAGCCTTCTGTATCACCGTCTATATCCCAACCAAACCTTATGTGATCTGCTGGGTTTATCTGCATCTCAATG
>QMTJ01000168.1 GCA_003651045.1 Thermoplasmata archaeon
TATCATAGGAGCTTTTAAATCTGTCCTCTTTATAATTTTAACAGCTTCTTCGTACCCTGCATCAGCATGACGAATTACACCGATACCTGGATCTGTTTTAAAAACACGTTTAATACGTTCATCAGTCTCCCTAGTTCCATCGCATATAACAACCATACCCGCATGAGTAGAAAGACCAATACCTACACCACCGCCGTTATGGATTTGTACACTATCAGCACCAGCTGCACAGTTAAGTAAAGCATTCAATAAAGGCCAATCAGCAATTACATCACTACCATCAAGCATACCTTCTGTTTCTCTATATGGTGAGGCTACACTACCGCTATCAAGATGATCCCTAGTAATAGCTATAGGTCCAATCTCACCATTTCGTACCATTTTGTTTATCTCTAGAGCAAATCTATCTCTTTCGCCATACCCTAGCCAACAAACCCTAGCAGGTAAACCCTCCCATGGTAGATACTTTTCTGCGAGGTTAATCCAGTTGATAAGTACATCATCATCAGGGAACATTTCAACTACTTTTTTATCAGTCTTTAAAATATCCTCTGGTTCTCCTGAAAGTGCAAGCCAACGGAATGGACCACGACCTACTGCTAGCATAGGACGTACATAAGCTGGTACAAAACCAGGGTAGCTGAAAGCGTTTTTTAAACCTGCTTTTAAAGCCTGACCTCGTAAATTATTACCATAGTCAAAAACGATTGAACCGTTTTTTTGGAAATCAAGTAAAGCTTTACAATGTTTTTTTATACTCTCCAAAGACTGTTTAACATATTCTCCTGGTTTTTCTTTCCTCAACTCCAATGCATCTTTTAAAGAATCACCATAATATCCTGCGGGAATGTATCCATTGAGTTCATCATGAGCAGATGTTTGATCAGTAACAACATCTGGTTTAAAACCCATCTCTACAAGTTTTGGATGCGTATCAGCACAGTTACCCATGAGACCTATAGAAAATGCTTTCTCTTCTTTTTTAGCATCCTCTGCCATTTCAACTGCTTCTTTTAAATCCTTAACTTTTACATCACAGAACCCTGCTCTAAGTCTCCTATCAATACGTTCTTCATTGCATTCAACGGCTATACAAACGCCACCAGCCATTTTAACAGCAAGTGGTTGAGCACCACCCATACCACCAAGTCCACCAGTGAGAACAATCTTACCTTGCAGATTACTGTTAAAATGTTTTTTAGCACAAGCAGAAAATGTTTCATATGTCCCCTGGATTATACCCTGTGTACCAATATAACACCAGCTTCCAGCAGTCATCTGACCATACATTATAAGCCCCAGTTGCTCAAGTTCATAGAATTTCTCCCAGTTACTCCAATGTGGGACGATATTAGAATTAGCCATAACAACACGTGGTGAATTCTCCCATGTTTTAAAAACAGCTACAGGTTTACCAGATTGAATAACCATTGTTTCATCGTTTTCCAAGTTTTTTAGTGTCTCCACAATTTTTTCATAACATTCCCAGTTACGAGCTGCTTTACCAGTTCCACCATATATGATTAACTCTTCTGGTATCTCAGCATTTTCTAAATTGTTTTCAAGCATTCTCAAAATAGCTTCTTGTTTCCATCCTTTACATCTGAGTTTATTACCTGTTGCAGCTTTAATAATACTTCCCATAAAAATCAAAATCGTAATAATAGTAGTCTATACTTAAAAGTTTTTAAAACAAATTTATACCCAAAAACAAAAAGGAAGGATGGCTGGCCTCACTAGGAGGGGATGGGATGCACTCTAACAAAAACTACCAGCCCGATTCCTTCCATTAATAACAAATAAGTAACAAGTATATATGCTTTTCGCTAAAAACACTCATAAGATAGATATACTCACTACATTATTTCCCCTAAGAATTATTGTACCAAGGCGTCTCTTGTTTTCTTCAAAGGTTTCTTCGACATCTACTAAAACCATGTTCATATACTCATCATAACCTGTGAGTTTTCCTTCAACAATTCTCCCATCTTTTAAGAGGAGAGAGAGTTTTTGATTCAATGCTTTCTCTAATACATCCAACGGTAATGCCATCAGAATGGTGAAACAGATTCACCTTTTTAAATTATTCCCCCCCTTTATTTTAGAATAAATATTCACCAAAAAAACTTTTATTTTTTTGACTTCACTATCTTTACCTCATAGGTTAAAACATATAGATCAAGATGTTAAAACTGCCAAGTTTTTAATGTATCAAAAATGGTAAAAATTAAATGATACATGTTGATTACAAAACTGCCCTAATATAAAAGGGGAGGCATTAACTTATGTCAAATGGAAATATTGTTCATATAGTAGGCACGGGTACTATAGGAGAACCACTAATTGGGTTATTATGTGACGCGCAAGAAGAATTAGGTATAGACGAGGTAACATTCTATAAACATAGTCCAAATCTTGAAGATAGACCAAAGGTTAAAGGATTAATTAAGAGAGGAGCAAACCTGGCAGTGAGCGATGAGAAAAAAACAGAATTCCAAGATCTAGGTATAGAACCAATGTATGAAGCAGAAGAAGCCATTAGAAGAGCAACGGTTGTAGTAGACTGTACACCAAAAGGTACAGGTCTTATGAATAAAGAAAAATATTATAACAAATATAAGAAAAAGGTTAAAGGTTTTTTAGCTCAAGGTTCAGAGTTTGGTTTCGGTAAAATGTATGCTGTTGGTATTAATGATGAAGCTATAACACCAAAGGATCAATTTATTCATATAGTAAGCTGTAATACTCATAACATAGCTGTTTTAATTAAAACACTCGCAATAGAAAAAAGTAAAATAAATCATTTAAAAGAAGGACGTTTTCTCTGTATAAGAAGAGCAAATGATATTAGTCAGGCGAAAAGTTTTGTACCATCACCAGAAGTAAATGTTCATAAAGACGAAAAAATGGGTACACATCATGCAGTAGATGTATATCATCTATATAAAACTCTAGGTATAGAGCTTAATGTTTTTTCAAGTGCACTTAAATTGAACACTCAATACATGCATTGTATATGGTTTGATATTAAACTTGATAAAAAAACAACACTTGATGAGGTTAAACAGAGTTTTATTGATAACCCACGCGTAGCTGTCACATATAAAAAAATGGCTAACCTTGTATTCTCATTTGGTAGAGACCATGGGCATTATGGTAGGTTATTAGACCAAACAGTTATTGTTCTACCGACTCTTCATGTAGTAAATAATAACGAGGTGATAGGTTTCTGTTTTACACCACAAGACGGTAATTCTCTGTTAAGTAGTGTCACAGCTGTAGAACGGTTTTTATACCCTGAAGAATATGAAGAAAAAACAAAATGTCTATGGCCGTTTTTACTTCAGGAAGTATAAAAAAAACAAGATGTATAAGGTTTTTAGTAAAACTAAATAAACCCTCTCTACCTTTTCAAGTTTTATAATAAAAAAA
>QMTJ01000169.1 GCA_003651045.1 Thermoplasmata archaeon
CATGTCTAGCATCTAGGTTTCCATATGGAATAAAGATAACTAAATCAAGACTTAAACAAGTGGAAAAAGCTGAAATGTTTTTACATGCTATGGGTTTAAAACAGTTCCGTGTACGTTATCATAACGAAATCGCTAGGGTTGAGGTGTTAAAAGAGGATTTTCAGACTATTCTTAATCATTCACAGGAGATAGTAAAACATTTCAAAAAACTCGGATTTAAGTATATAACACTTGATATCGAGGGTTATCGTAAAGGTAGTATGAATGAGGTTCTTACGTGATGAAAAAAATTTTACAAGATTATAAGAAAGGAAAAGTTGATTTATCCACGGTTTTAGATAAAATAAAAATTCTACCTTATGAGGACCTAGGTTTTGCAAAGATTGACACCCATCGAATCATTAGGAAAGGTTTCCCAGAAACTGTTTTCTGTAAAGGTAAAACTATCTCTCAGATAATAAAAATCCTTGAATCAATGTCTAAAGATGGTTATAATATTCTTGCTACTAAAGCAAACAACAAAATATATGCTGCTGTGAAAAAAATTTATCCTGATGCAGAATACAATAAAATAGCCAAAACCATTGTTATAAAAAGAGAGAAAATAAAGACAAAAAAGGAGAAAATCCTGGTTATAACTGCAGGGACATCTGATATCCCTGTCGCAGAGGAGGCAGTAGTGACAGCAGAGCTCATGGGGAACAAAGTTGAAAAAATCTATGATGTTGGTGTCGCTGGTGTACATCGACTATTGGATATCAAAGATAAAATTTTCAAAGCAAATGTTATAGTTGTTGTTGCAGGGATGGATGGAGCCTTGGCAAGTATAGTTGGAGGACTTACATCTAAACCAGTGATAGCTGTCCCTACAAGCGTTGGGTACGGTGCTAGTTTTAAAGGAGTAGCACCACTTCTAACTATGCTTAACACCTGTGCAGAAGGAGTAGTAGTGGTGAACATTGATAACGGGTTTGGTGCAGGGTATTTTGCAAGTCTTATCAATAGGTGAAAAAAACAATGGTTGTAGCATATTTTGATTGTTTCTCAGGGATTGCGGGTGATATGATACTTGGTGCCTTGTTTGATCTAGGTTTAGATCTTGATTTTTTTAAAAAAGAACTTAAAAAACTTGGTGTCTCTGGTTATGAGATAGATGTAAAAAAAATTGAGAAAAACCATATCTCCGCGTGTGATGTCTATATCAAAACTTTAGAAGAGCAACCGTTTCGTAGTTTTAAAGATATAAAAAATTTGATTAAAAAAAGTAGTTTATCAAAGGATATACAGGGGAAGAGTATCAAGATTTTTGAAAAAATAGCTGAGGCTGAGGGAAAAATACATAATATAGATGTTGAAAGGGTTCATTTCCATGAAATTGGTGCTGTTGATTCGATAATAGATGTTGTTGGAGCGGTTATTGGTATAAGAAAACTTGGTATAGAAAAAGTTTATAGTTCACCTCTGCCCCTGGGAAAAGGTTTTGTGAAATGTTCACATGGAGTGATTCCTGTCCCAGCTCCTGCTACAGTAGAGATTCTAAGAAACATTCCAGTTTATCAAACAGAGAGGAAACAAGAGCTTGTTACTCCTACAGGTGCTGCAGTTATTACATCCTTCGCAGAAGAGTTTGGCGTGATGCCGTCTATGAGGATTAATAAAATTGGTTACGGTGCCGGGAAGACAAAAAGTGAAGATTATCCTAGTTTACTCAGGGTTTTTCTAGGTGAACTCTTTTAAAAAATAGAAAATAAGGAAGGGAAAAGGATTTTTTTTATTGAGTTAGTTTCTTCGGGTTCTTATATATGAGATAGGCTTCCCATAAACCAATCCCGATGCATAGTAGTAGTATACTAAGCATAAATGCTTGCCATGATACTTCAACGAATTCTCCTGCTTCTAAACCTGCTGCGATTACATCATTAAAATATCCCATCATGTGATCTACAAATACCATTATTGTTGTGCCCCAGAAGATTAAACTCAATACCTCTAACTTATATCTACCGTCATCTTTGAAATACCATAACATTGTAGCAGTTACAGCAACTATAGCACTTGTTATCAGCCACATTTCTACCAACCCTCTATCTATGCTTTTACTTTCTTAGGTATCATGATCTCTTTTTTTGTCATTGCCATAGAAAACGCAACCATTACAACCCATATGAGAGTTACAGTAGCAGCCATCATTAACCCATTAGTTACCATCTCATGAAGCATCACACTAATTTCTTCGGGGTTTTTCATCGCTGTCAAAAATGGTGGAACTGGTGAAACTTCCCCATGCCAGATGTGTTCAACTGCTAATAGTATAACCCCGCCCCATAACATTGTGTTTAACCATTTCAATTTTATTTTTTCAGCTACTTTTTTACCAATAGTTTTCTGCACAATTGTTGTAACAACTGCCTCGGCTCCAGGTACAAGGAAACAAGCCATTTTTTATTATCCTCCTTATTTTGCTACTTTTTTTATTTTCGTGTTACCGCAATCTGTTTTTCTATTTTAAAGTTTTTGGTAACAAAAAATTTAAATTCGTGCTACGATTACCTATGAAACGTGCTACCCATGACAGAACAAATAATAAGATTTGGAGTATCAATAGAACCTGACTTGCTTAAAAAATTTGATAAAATGATAAAAAAAGAAGGATATACCAATCGTTCAGAAGCAATAAGAGACCTCATAAGAAAAAACCTCATCATAGAAAAAAACAAAAACCCAGAAGCAAAAGCAATAGGAACACTAACAATGATATACGACCATCATGTTAGAAACTTAACAGATAGACTCCTAGATTTACAACACGACCACACAAAAGAAATCCTAGCCACAACACACGTACATATCGACCATCACAACTGCTTAGAAGTATTAATATTAAAAGGAAAAACAGGAGACATACAAAAACTAGCAGACAACATCAAAGCACTCAAAGGAATAAAACATGGTGAACTAGTAATAACACAAAGTTCACCATAAAGTTCATCATAAAAAAACAACAATGTTACTTCTCTATTGCTTCATTAAGATCTTTAACAAAAGTCTTAACATCTACACCATGCACAACCGCTATATCCTTTATTTTTTCAAAAGAAGCAGCAATACAACCGACACAACCCATATTGTATTTAGCGAAAACTTTCATAGTTTCAGGATGTTTTTCAATAACCTCTCTTATATTCATATCTTCTGTAATACCGCCACATGACATTTTATACACCATATCTATTTATTTAACAATCGTTATTAAAACATCTTATATAAATACTCGTTTTTAACATTTACCCTTAGAAGTATTAATCAAGAGGAGAAAAAAACCGGACGGGAAAAATCCCCTATGTCTCAAACAGGAGAAGGAGGAGAAAAAATAAAAAAAACTTGGGATCACCTGAGATCGGGGGGCCATCCGGTTTTGGACAACAAACTAC
>QMTJ01000170.1 GCA_003651045.1 Thermoplasmata archaeon
AGTAGTGTAGAAGAAGTTGAGAACTTGGTTTTAGAAACTATTAAAAAAAGATAAAAACTGATGAAGAAGTTAAACGGGGGGTTAAGATGAAAATTAATGGAAAGGATTACAGGTGTTTATGGTTTGAAGATGATGCTATAAAGTTTATTGATCAGAGGAAGTTACCTTATAGGTTTGAAGTTTTTACTGCAAAAACTGTTGATGATTGTGTTTTTGCTATAAAGGAGATGGTTGTGCGTGGTGCTCCTGCTATTGGTGCTGCTGCTGTTTATGGTATGGTACTTGGAGTGAATGATGTCGAGGAAACCATGTGGAAACTCCGTGGAACTCGTCCTACTGCATATGATCTTTTTTATGCTATTGACTACATGGTTGATAAAATCAATAGTGGAGAGGACCCACTTGAGTCAGCTCACAAGTATGTTGAGGATTTAGTTCAGAGATGCCGTAGAATCGGAGAGAATGGCAGCAGATTAATCAAAGAAGGTATGAGGATTCTTACTCATTGTAACGCTGGTGCACTCGCTACTGTGGACTATGGTACAGCTTTATCGGTTTTTAGAGTTGCACATGAGCAGGGTAAAAAGTTTTTTGTATACGTGGATGAAACGCGTCCACGATGTCAAGGTTTTCTAACAAGCTGGGAACTTTATCATGAAGGGATACCTCATACTGTTATCGTTGATAACGCCGCTGGTTTTTTTATGAAGAATAAAGAGGTTGACATGGTTGTAACTGGTGCCGATCGTATAACTAGGAGTGGTGATTTCGCTAACAAAATCGGTACATATGAGAAAGCAGTACTGGCAAAGGAGAATGATATCCCATTCTATGTCGCTGCACCTGTTAGCACGTTTGATAACAACATCTATAGTGGGGATGAGATAGAGATAGAGGAACGAGAGAGGACTGAGTTAGCAGTGTTTAATGGTAAAACAATTATGCCAAGTTGGATGAAGGTTAGAAACCCTGCTTTTGATGTAACCCCAGCTAGATATGTAACAGGGTATATAACAGAAAAAGGAGTTATTAAAAAAAAGATTGAGTAGATGTGAGAGAACTGTTTTCTTTTAGATTTTTGATTTGAGTAGTTTAAAAATGTCTTCTAGTTTCCATAGTTTTGGGAATATATCTTTGTAGGTTACATGTTTCTTGTATATGTTGTTAGTAGTGTTTGTGTCACCTGTCACATCAAGTGGGTCTATATGTATGGTTATGTTTTCTATTCCTGCAAATGCTATAGCTGCTTTGAAGTATTCAGGGATTTTAAACCTGAAAAGAGGCACTCTAATGGTTTTAGTTTCATATGAATCTATATATACGATATAGCCTGGGTAGTCTGTAGAGGTTGTATTGCCATCGTCGCATTCATAGCTAACGTTGATGAGTATGTTTTTAGCTGTTCCATCACCCAGGTTTTTAACAGTGATTAAAACCCAGTTGTTCGTCAAAATGAATGGTATATCTTCTTTTGTCAGAGTAACCTCTGTAACTGTGAGATCTATTTTTGGTTTATAACCCAGGTAGTAGTAGATATCGTTGTTTCCATTTCTATAATCAGTCCATACAATACGATTCATATTAGCCATGTCAGTAAAACGGTAGCCGCTGTTGATGGTGAAAAGTTGATCATTTAACCTCGTTGGGTTACTCCAGTTTCTTCCTTGGTCAGTTGAGTCTGTGATAAACAAGTTTGCTCTCTGAGTGTATATGCAAAAGACATGTGTATTATTAGCATAAATCATAGGATACATGGGAGTGAAAACATTGGGTTTCACAAGTATTTTTTTAGCAATATTGTCTGTTGTGTTATGGTTGTCTTTAATTGTTAAAGTTATAATATATACACCTGGATGCATGTATTTATGTGTAGGGTTTTGAATGGTACTATTAGTTCCGTCTCCAAAATCCCAAAGCCATGATGTAATACTATACCCTTTTGATGTAGAAGAAGTATCAGTGAAGGTAACTATGTCATTTACCATGGGTAGCCCAGGTTGGTAGGTGAAATCAGCTGTTAAACCAATTTTTATATTTTTTTCTACACTGTCGACAGTACTTGTGTTATCGCGTACTGTTAAAACCACAGTGTATGAACCGTTTTGCGTGTATTGATGAGTAACATTTTCACCATAACCTTTGGTGTTGTCTCCAAAATCCCAAGTGTAGTTTTCAATATAGTTGCCACCTGTGGTTGTTGATGTACTATTAAATGTTATGTTTTCATAAGCAGCTGGGTTTGAAGGAGAAAAAACAAAATTAGCAATAGGTGCAGTATCGTTAATTGTTATAACTTGTGAATAGTTTGACTCCATGTTGTCATTGTCTTTTACTGTTAATTTAACCTTGTAACTCCTAGGGTTTGCATAGGTATGTGTTGGGTTCTGAGCATTGGAAGTGTTTCCATCGCCGAAATCCCAAGTCCAAGAAGTAATATAGCCGTCGTAGTCTATAGATTCATCAGTGAAACTAACTTTTAACCGTTCTGCTGAAAAAGAGAAACTAGAAACTGGTGGTTGTTTTTTAGTCACATTATATGGACCATCCCAGTTTTCCCCATAATCTGATGAATGATAAAAAACAATTCTATCTATTCCATTTGCATCTGTCTCAGCTACTATGTAAATGTTGTTGTTTTTTACAAAAATCTGTGGATGCATCAGGTTTCCAGAAATTGTAAATGTTTTATTTGATATCGATGTAGTATTACCCCAGTCTCCACCGTTTGTGATAGGGTCATCGTTGAAGAAAAATAGATCTGTTTTTGACCCGTTTTTGATTTCACAGACTCCATATATTATGTTACCTGGTTGATTATTATCTATTGAAAGATTACTACAATGTTCAACTTGTGGATCCCAAGCAATAGTAGAAGAATTCTTTGGACCTCCTGGTGTTCTAAAACAAAACATAGGTGTATCTACACACTCAGCATTTTCAAGGTTTGTGCTACCAATTAATGCAATGATGAATGGTACATCTGGGTATTTGGAATATTCGTAAGGTACTATATCAGCTGTTTTAAACCCATAGAACACCTTGTTTTCAGACCAATCAACTGTATTAGTATACCAATCATACGGGTTGGTCAAAGAATTAAACACTATTTCACCTATTTCACCAGAGTTGTTAAGATCTGTGATAAAGGCACCATATGCCTTACCAGTACGGTGATCTAAAACCAAAGCGGGTGATGAAAAATTTGAAGCATCAGTATAATAATATGCTTCAGACCATGTTTCACCGTTATCTGTTGAAAAACGGAAGTAAACATTAGTACCAGACTCATCTTTATACTCATATGCTACTAGAGCATCATTTCCGTTAGTAATTATTGATGGATGGTATTCATCGTTGTTTTCATTAGCAATAACAAAAATATTTTCATCAGAAGTAGACAC
>QMTJ01000171.1 GCA_003651045.1 Thermoplasmata archaeon
AAAAAAACATGTTTGTTCAAGTTAAACACGTGTTCGGAGAAGAAAAAAATATGATCAAAACTCCTCCTCAAAAATACAACCCAAAACAAGTAGAGCAGAGGATACTAGATTTCTGGGAAAACAATGATATATTCAAAAAATCAGTTAACCAAAGAAAAAACTGTAAACCTTATGTTTTCCTAGAAGGACCACCAACTGCTAATGGTTTACCTCACCCGGGTCATGTACTCACTCGGGTTATGAAAGACCTAGTGCTACGTTATCAGACGATGAACAAATACTATGTTTTTAGGAAAGCCGGATGGGATACACACGGTTTACCTGTGGAGATAGAAGTTGAAAAAGAACTAAACCTCCAGGATAAACAAGGTGTAGAAAAATATGGTATCAAAAGATTCAATGAAGAATGTAAAAAATGTGTTTTCAAATATGAAAACGCATGGGTTGAGATGACCCGGCGTATAGGTTTCTGGCTAGATATGGAAAACCCTTATATCACTCTTAAAAACGAGTACATTGAATCTGTCTGGTGGTCTCTAAAACAAGCATGGGAGAAAAAACTTTTATACAAGGGTTACAAAGTTGTTCCTTATTGCCCACGGTGTGGAACCGCGTTATCAGCCCATGAAATATCACAGGGTTACAAAACAGTTGAAGAACCTTCTATTTTTGTTAAATTTAAACTAAAAAATGAGGACGCATATTTCCTTGCTTGGACGACAACACCATGGACTCTAATTTCTAACGTTGCACTCGCTGTCCACCCTGATGAAACCTATGTAAAAATCCGTTACCATGATGAAATCATGATACTCGCAGAAGAAAGAGCATCTATGTTACTTAAAGGCCAAGAATATGAGATAATAGATGGTTTCTCTGGTAAAGAACTAGAAAATGTTGAATATGAGCCATTATTTGATTTCGTTAAACCTGATAAAAAAGCATGGTATGTAGTACTCGCAGATTTCGTAACAATGGATGAAGGTACAGGTATTGTTCATATCGCACCAGCTTTTGGTGAAGACGACTACAATGTAGGGGTGAAATATGACTTACCCGTTGTTCAACTAGTTAAACTAGATGGTACTTTTCCAGACGAGGTTCCACTTTGGAAAGGAAAGTTTGTAAAAGATGCTGACCCAGAGATAATAGAGTATTTAAAAAAACGTGGACATATAGAAGGCGTTCAGAGTTATAAACATGAGTACCCATTCTGCTGGCGATGCGACTCACCATTACTATACTACGCTATGGAATCCTGGTTCATAGGTATGACAAAGGTTCAAAAAAACCTAATTGAAAACAACAATAAGATCAACTGGTACCCTAAACATCTGCAACAAGGTCGTTTCGGTGACTTCATACGTGACGTCAAAGACTGGGCGTTATCACGTAAACGTTACTGGGGTACACCACTACCGATTTGGACTTGCACCAATAAAAACTGTAAACATGAAATATGCATTGGTAGCATAGAAGAACTTAAAGAACTTAGTGAAAACTTCCCAGAAAAAAATTATGACCTTCATAAACCCCTCGTGGATGAACTAATAGTTAAATGCCCGAAATGTAACACCCGTATGAAACGTGAAGAAGAAGTAATCGACTGCTGGTACGACTCAGGCTCTGCTTTTTTCGCTCAATGGCATTACCCCTTTGAAAACCAAAAAAATTTCAAAGAAAACTTCCCAGTAGACTTCATCTGTGAAGCACTCGATCAAACACGTGGATGGTTTTACTCCCTCCTAGCGATCTCAACATTTTTATTCAATAAACCTGCTTACAAAAACGTTCTCACACTAGGGTTGGTACTAGATGAAAACAACCAGAAAATGAGTAAAAGCAAAAGAAACTATGTAGACCCTGATATAATCCTTGACAACGAAGGAGCCGATGCACTCCGCTGGTACCTAGTCTCAGCAAACGCTCCATGGATGTCAGTTCGTTTCTATGAACAAGCTGTGAAAGAAACACTTGGGAGATTCATACTAACATTCTGGAATTCATACAACTTTTTTGCAACATATGCCTCTCTTGACAAATTCAACCCCAAAAAAGATACAATAATATATGAAAAAAGACAACCACTTGACAAATGGATTATCAGTCGTTTCAACAAAACAGTATCTGAAATTGAGAAACACATGAAAACATTCGAAATACATAAAGCAGCAAGAGCAATAGAAAACTTCATAATAGACGATTTCAGCAACTGGTACCTACGAAGATCAAGGAAACGATTATGGGTTGAAGAAAAAACACAGGATAAAATAGCTGGCTACAGTACAATGTATGATATAATACTAGGTCTTGTAAAACTCTCCGCCCCATTCATACCATTCATAACCGAAGAAATGTATCAAAACCTAAAAACAAATGACATGCCAGAAAGTGTACACCTATGCGACTACCCTAAATCAGATAAAAAAATGATAGATGAAAACCTAGAAAAAGGAATGGAAACAATACGTGAACTAGTAGAAGCCGGACGAGCCCTCCGATCAAAAATAGGAATAAAAATAAGATACCCCCTTAGTAAAGCCACACTTGTTTGCGATAAAAAAACAGAAAACTCTATCAAAAACCTACTTGACCTACTAAATGAAGAAATAAATGTTAAAAACATTCTATTTGAACGAGACACTTCAAAATTCATGATAAAAACAGCTAAACCCAACTTTTCTAATATTGGAAAAAAATTAAAAGAAAAAACAAAACCCACGCTTAAAAAAATAGAAAAACTAAACCCAGCTGAATTATACAAAAAACTCCAGAGAGACAAAAAAATAGAACTACAAATAAATAATGAAAAAATAGTTTTAACACAAGAAGACTTCCAAATAGCTGAAATAGAGAAACCAGATATAGCACAAACAGAAACAGAAAAAATAGTTCTAATACTTGATACAAAACTAACACCTGAACTCGAAGCAGAAGGATTCGCAAGAGAAATAGTTCGAAGGATACAATCCATGAGGAAAGAACTAAACTTAGAAGTAGAAGATAAAATATCCACTATGATAAAAATCGATGAAACCAAAAAAACATTTCTTAAAAAATGGATAGACTACATAAAAGAAGAAACACGTTCAAAAGAAATCATTTACACAGATAAACCCCTAGGTAAACTTGTAAAAAAATGGGAAATAAATAAAACACAAATAGAAATCGGAATAAAATAAAAAATTTTTAAGTATTAGTTAGTCGAAATCACCAGTGCCTCCACCAGGTCCACCAGCGCCACCAGGTGGAGTAGAAGGTGATTCACTAGTTGACTTTGCAGCTATGACGTCGTCGATTCTTAGTATCATTGTTGCTGCTTCGCTGGATGCGTCTATTTCTTGCATGCTTACTCTTAGTGGTTCTATGACGTTGTTTTTTAGCATGTCGTCGACTTTT
>QMTJ01000172.1 GCA_003651045.1 Thermoplasmata archaeon
CTTTTACTCTATCTCCTTTTTTTACAGTTTTCATATTCTTCCACTCTTATAAATTCATTTTTTTCATTTTTTTAAAAAGAACAAAAACAAAAAATTCTTAACATCTATTCTTGTTTCTCTTTGAAGAAAGAACGATGTGAATCTTTTATCTCTATTCTTTTTTTTCTACTTTACAATATTAGATAAGGTTTTAAATAGGTTTTCATAATGTAAAGTCAAAAGGACATCACTAACATTTCTTAAAAATAACAACCCTCAACTTTTACATTCGATACCCAGAAAGAGTATCTTTGTTAAGTCATTAGGGTATCATTTGACTCTTGATGTTAGCAATCGCTGTTGACTATTATACATACAAAAATCGAGTGAAATAATTTTTTTGGAGAAAAACATGGGAAAAAAGACTATTTTTTAAATTTTTTATTTGAAATAATAAGTACGGTAGCAACTGATATGATTAATACAAGAGTGAGAGAAAGAAATATTGGAAAATTAAGTAAGACACAAAATAAACCTATGACTCCAAAGACTAGATAGGTTATTGCAAGGAGATAACCAAATTTATAGTACTCAGAATTATTCATGTTATTACTCAACACATCGTTTTTGTTTTTATTAAATGTATCTGCAAAATATCTTGGGATATATATTTTTTGTTTTTGGGTACTTGGAAGTTAATTTGTTGATGAAGAGGTTCTTTCTCCTTATGGTATATTTCATTTGAGTAATAACGGCTTAAGGAGTACCAACAATTAAATTTTGCAGTACCTGTTTTTGGTAGTTGGTTTAATATATTGTTTTTTCTTTTCATGCATGGAGAAAACAGAATGAGGATGAAAAAAACATTTGCAGAGAATAAAAACATGTTTTATCTATCTTTTATTCTACTATTAATCTTGTTTATCATTGTTGTTGGAGTTATTGTTTGGCCATCTATTTTTTATGATAATTGGATTTGGAAATACTATTGGGGTCCTGTTGTAGCAGATGCTTCAGGGGGAACAGCGGTTTATAACGGTGTAGAAGCACATGAAGGATACACCATGGTTTCAGAGATTACTTATGGTTTACTATTAATTGTTGCCTTGTATCTTATCTATAAACTTTTGAAAAAACTTGAAATAGTAGTTGACTGGCGTTTTGCTTTATCGTTGATGCCTTATATTCTTTTTGGACCAGTGGGTAGGGTTTTAGAGGATGCTGGTTATTTTAAACCACCGTTGGTTTATTGGTTTATTTCACCTTTTGTTTATCTTCAAATAGCGTTTTATGCTTTGGTTTTTCTGTTGATTGGTTGGTATCTTGAAAGAGAAACTAGGTTACCCTGGGTGTCGGTGAACAAGGTTTTATTTCTAAGTGGTTTGATGTTTTTTATTCCTTCAGTATATGTGATTATATCGTTGGTAGGTGGTGAAAATAGTGTCGTACCTGGTGTTCGTTTTGATGTTTTTCTAGTGGTTACTATTTTGGTTTTTTTAGTTGTAGCATGTGTTTACTTGTTTACGTTATATTTTTTTAAAGGTAATGAGAAACTTGTTGTTTATAGGAATCCTCTTAATCTTGCGATGTTAACAGGTCATCTTGTTGATGGTTTCACTAGTTATATTAGTATTAAAGACCCGTTTTCTATGGGACTGTGTTATCTTGAGAAGCATCCTGCATCAAATTTTTTATTAGATACTTGGGGTCCATTGTTTCCTATTGTAAAATTTCTACTAGTAGTTTTTATCATATATGTTTTTGATATATTATACAAGGAGGAGTTGAAGAATTATTTGACTTTGGTTAATCTTTTGAAAATAGGTATTCTCATCCTTGGTTTTTCACCAGGTTTGCGTGATCTTTTAAGAGTTACACTGGGGGTGTAGAGGGTTATTATGGGTCGTCGTCATCCAGATTGGTTGAAGGTTAAAATTGGTGGTGGAGAGAATTATGTTAGGATGAAATCTATTTTACGTAAGAGTAAGTTGCATACTATTTGTGAAGAAGCTAGATGTCCTAATATTGCAGAGTGTTTTGGCTCTGGTACTGCTGTTTTCCTTATCTTAGGTGATGTGTGTACTAGGAATTGTAGGTATTGTAATGTTAAACATGGTGAACCATTGTCTTTGAATCCTAATGAACCGCGTGATGTTGCAGAGAGTGTTAGAGAACTTGGTTTAAGTTATGTCGTGGTTACTTCTGTTACACGTGATGATCTCGTTGATGGTGGTGCTAGTGTTTTTTATGAGACTGTGAAGGAGGTTAAAAAAGTTAATAAAGATTGCCTGGTAGAGGTTTTGATACCTGATTTCAGAGGGGATATAGATGCGTTAAGAAAAGTTGTTACTTCGAAACCTGATGTGGTTAATCATAATATAGAGGTTGTAAGGGAGTTGTTCCCTTCTATTAGGCCTCAGGGTGATTATGATATTAGTCTTAAGGTGTTGGAAAATGTTAAAAAGATTGACATGGGAGTGAAGACTAAATCTGGCTTTATGATTGGTCTCGGTGAAAAACATAGTCAGATTATTAGAACTATGAGGGATCTTAGAGCAGTAGGTGTTGATTTTTTAACAATTGGTCAATATCTGCAGCCTTCGAAGCAGCATGTTACTGTTAAAAAATATTATCATCCAAGGGAATTTGATGAGTTAAAAGAAATTGCTTTAAACCTGGGTTTTAAACATGTTGAATCTGGTCCGTTGGTTCGTAGTTCTTATCATGCTGAGAGAGCGTTTCGTTTGAATTAAGTTTATAAACCAAAATATTTAATCCACTGGTGAAACAAGAATGAAGTTGAAATCAGTTTATAAGGTTCCAAATGGTAAACTTTTGAAGATTTTTATGGATTATGATGCAGAGGGTAATTTGATTAAAGATATCAGTATTACTGGTGATTTCTTTGCTTACCCTGAAGAGGCAGTTGAGTTACTTGAAAAAAAGTTGAGAGGTGCACGGGTTGATAGAGATGTTTTGTTTAGCAGGATTAACTCTGTTATTGAAGAGAATGATATCGAGTTTATTGGTTTAAACGTTGAAGGTTTAACTAAGGCTATAATGTTGTGTGTGTATCATGAGTGAAAGATGGCGTTTTTTATTAACTCCAGGTAAAACTGCTTTTGAAAACATGGCTATTGACTGGGCTGTTTTAAAAGCAAATAGCATAGGTAGTGTTCCACCTACTGTGAGGTTTTATACCTGGAATCCTTCTGCTATTTCTATAGGTTACTTTCAGAGTCTCGAGGAAGAAGTAGATCTTGATATGTGTAAAAAATTGGGTGTTGATTACGTTCGTCGTATTACTGGTGGTGGAGCGGTTTATCATGAACATGAGCTTACTTATAGTATAGTGATACCGGAGAGTCACCCTGTTATTCCTCGTAATATTTTGAAGAGTTAC
>QMTJ01000173.1 GCA_003651045.1 Thermoplasmata archaeon
AACTTGGCAGGATGTTTGGAATAATGAAAGTTGGGTTTGTGATGAAAGTAATTACTACATATTTACATTTAACTATAACTCGTGGGGTAGCGCAAGTTTTTTTGGTAGCCCAGTTAACATTGGGGCTTCTGCAGCCTTTGGATTTGTTTATATATTTTTTTTACAATAGCTGATAACCAGTCTGGAGGGACACATATTTATCAGTATAATAGAGAGATTTTCCATGGGAGTGACATTGTTATACCCTATACCTGGACATGGGATGAATCTTCTGTTGTTTCAACTCCCCCCATATATTTACAGGCAGGGGATACTGTTACTTTTATTGCAGGTATTGAAGTAGTATGTTCTAGTACTGCCGTTTTTATTGATGTTGCAAGTGGGTGGATAAAAGCTAATGGCAAATCATATTCAATTGGTATAGATCAAGGAACACCATCTTCCCCTCTTTTTAGAATCGATCCTGATCCTCCAAACCATGTTTTTCAAAAGATATTAAGAGATATGGAAATAAATTGGACTTTTAATATATGGAATGGAGGTATTGATACTTTAACTTGGACAATAGATGAAAATGTACCTTGGATGGAAATAACCCCCTCAAGTAGTTCTAGTGATGGAGAAGTTATTCCTACGAAAGTTATTATTAATACTTCAGGTTTAGATTTGGGTAATTATACTGGAGAATTTACGATTAATTCAAATATGGAATCTAGAACTGGATTGATCAAGTTTGAGTTAGTGAATGCCCCACCATATACGCCTAACAAACCTTTAGGACCAGTATACCTTCCTGAAAATTATATTGGGAAGTACACTACAAATACATCTGATTATGAAGGTAATCAAATATGGTATAAATTTGATTGGGGTGATGATACATGTAGTGATTGGTTGGGCCCTTATGATTCAGGTATCAATGTAGAAGCTGAGCATAAGTGGGCTACTGCAGGAACTTATTATGTAAAAGTCAAAGCTAAAGATATTCATAATGATGAAAGTAATTGGTCGGAACCATTTGAAATCGTTGTTTATGTTTTGCCAAGTTTGTATGGGGGCAAGGTATCACCAGAACGCGCAGTTGAATTTACAAATTTTACTTATGAAGTCAAATATAGGGACTTGAAAGGTGCCCCTCCAAAAAAAAGTACTGTTTATATATGCACTAGTCATGGGGGCTGTAAAACATATGATATGAAATATATAGGAGGTGATTATAGTACTGAAGCAACATATAGATACACCACTTCGCTAAAAGCCAATCCCTATTATTTTTTTTATTTTGAGTTTGAAGATATACATGACAGATTAATAAGAGCTCCTTCTGAGTATCCATATGAGTATATAGGACCTATGGTATATCCAGAGAATAATCAACCACCAACAAAACCTAGTAGACCTACAGGTCCTCAGAGGGTAATCCCACATACAACATTCAAATATGAAACCTCTTCAATCGATCCAGATGGACCTGATGATAAAATTTATTATAGATGGGATTGGGATGATGGCTATGGCCCAGGTCCTTGGAATCATCCGCCCTGGGGGTACAGTAGATGGGACAAGAAGGGCACATATTATGTTAAAGTACAAGCTAGGGATCTTTACGGTTTTGAAAGTGATTGGTCTGAGCCGCTGAAGGTAACGGTAGCTCTCCCCCGCTTCATGTCTTTTATAAAACAATACCCTATAACTGAAAAAATATTCAAAAAAATTAGATCTTGCTTTTTTTTAACATAAATATTAACAATATAAATGCAGTCAACATCAAAATTAATCCTACTATAACCAGAAGATAAAAAATTTCAGTCCTCCATGGAGATAAAAAAGCACTGATTAAATATGCAAATCCTAAAACGAAAACAATTATACACTCTACAATATAAATATCCTTTCGACTTGAGAATATTATGCTACCTGGAAAAATTTTTATGCTCATAGATTTCTTTCTTCTAATCCTGCTTTCAATATAAATATCTTTTAGTAGCATCTTCGTGTTTGTTAATTTAAGCATTTTTTGTGATATATTTTCTTCCGTTAATTCATCTCTTAGGGAGATCTTAAGTTGACATCCACACCTTTCGAATTAAAACTTTTAAATAGCTTTTGAGATATTTCTTTTCTCATTTATAATTAATAGCTTATCACTTGCCCGGGTTCGAATCCCGGTATCCGCATGAATACCTATAGAGAAGAGGTTTAGAAAAGTTTGACTTATAAGAAAAAAATAAGAGTTGGAGATCGTATAGAACTAGTTTTCACAACTGATACAATGACAAGACTAAGGAGAGGAGACATGGGGACTGTTGTAAAAATTGAAGAAGATCAGGATCTCATTTGGGTGGCATGGGATAACGGTGAAAAACTTGCTCTTCTCAAGGGTATTGATAAATATAAAGTGGTAGATAAAGGAAGTTGAGTTTAAAATAGGAATAGTAGGGAGGAATAGAATATGATTCGGAATTTGTTGCTCATTAGTAATTCAACTCTTCATGGTAGTGGTTATCTTGATCATTGTGCTGATGAAATACAAGGTTTTCTTGGTGAAACAGAAGAGGTTCTTTTTATTCCATATGCTCGTCCGGGTGGTATGACTCATGAGGAATATACCCGGATTGCTCGTGAGCGTTTCCAGAAAATGGGTTATAAATTATATGGTATCCATGAATATGATGATCCTGTGGAAACAGTAGAGTCTGCTGAAGCAATTTTTATTGGTGGTGGGAATACTTTTGTTCTTTTGGATGGTTTGTATAAGGTAGATATTTTAGGTGAAATCAGGCAGAGGGTTGAGGAAGGTATGCCTTATATTGGTACTAGTGCTGGTTCTAATGTTGCCTGTAAGACAATTAAAACAACCAATGATATGCCTATTGTTTATCCACCAAGTTTTGAGGCATTAGGTCTTGTACCGTTTAACATTAACCCGCATTATATAGATCCTGACCCCAGTTCTAAACATATGGGTGAAACTCGTGAAACACGTATTAAAGAGTTTCATGTTTATAATGATGAATATGTTGTTGGTCTTCGAGAGGGAGCTATGTTACATGTTTCAGGGAATCATATAGTTTTGAAAGGGGTTAGTGGTGCAAGGGTGTTCAGTAAAAAGGATAAACCAAAAGAATACAACCCCGGTGATCAGTTAGATTTCTTGCTTTTCATATAAAAATTTTATATTACATAATATTTATATATTCTATTATTAATATTTTATTGATAAACTGGGTGGATAAATATGGTAAAAAATAAAATAATTATATCAACTGGGTTAGTAGCCATATTGATTTCAGTATGTTTTATACCACAAATTTCTGGAAATAAAATTCAGAATGAATCTGTTTTGAA
>QMTJ01000174.1 GCA_003651045.1 Thermoplasmata archaeon
AAGTTAATACCATACTCTTTATTACATCCAGTAAACGCAGGGGTAGCCAAGCCTGGTCAACGGCGCAAGGTTCAGAGCCTTGTCCTGCAGAGGTTCAAGGGTTCAAATCCCTTCCCCTGCACTCTAAAACATTTTAATTCATTTAAAAAAACGTTTTATGACTCAATACCATCATTTGCTTGAATCAAAACATAGATCCTATGGTTTTTCTCCACTAACTCAAAATTCAGAGTCTGCCTACCAGAACCTGTTATAATATACCCCTGACCATCACCATTTACAACCCATTTAGTACCATCATACTTGCCCTCCCGGAATTTAAAATCTTCATTTAACCAGATGACTTTTTTACTACCACCATCAACCCTATAAAAAATAACAGCTCCATCCATGGTTAAACCTGTTTCAAGATACCCATCGTTATCAGGATCAGGGTCTACACCAAAAGCTAAATATACGATATTATCTGGGAGGTCAAAAGTACAAGTTCTTTTTGTCCCCTCAACCGCATTGATTTCATCTACATCACGTGGTACACCACTACGTAGCATAGTATAAATCTTTGACTGAATAATATTACAATCATTTTCAACCTGTTTTTCACTAAGTACTGTTTTCAGATATGTGTAACCAAAAGCTACTATAAAAAACACAGCAGCTATAATAGCTATACTAATAATGAGACGAACTAGGAGTATATCAACTGCTAAATCATCTACCCTTTGCCTAGTTTTTCTATCATAAACCATTTCTTTATTTTTTTGAATCATATTTTTCCATGTTTTTTGTATTAAACTCTTTTTATTCCTTTTTCTCTACAACAAGTGACTCTGCACCACCATGCCAACTGAGACGTGGACGTATCTTAATTATATGCGATGACTCGGAGGTGTCATCCACGATTAAACCTACTCCTTTTTCATCTCCAATTTTTTTGATAGACTCCTTGATATCACCAAACATATACGTAGGTCGAATCTTACTAAGTGCATCGATATCATCTTGAGCTGTTAACCTATGGCAAATAATTATATCAGCATGAGACAGAACCTCAGAGTCAAGTGCACTAGGACGCTGCGTAGCCATGACCAGAGAAAGACCAGGTTGCCTACCCTGTCGCATCCATTCATTGATAAAAACATCCTTACTAAGTGTATCTTTATCAGATGGTAAAAAAAGCTGCGCCTCATCAATAGCCAACCAAACCATAGGTATACCTTTTTCTTCAACATTAAAACCCATCTTTTTTTGTTCATGAACCTTACGTTCCCGTACCCGTTCTTCAAAGATTTTTTCACCAACAAGAGAAGCAACAATGTTTTTAAGAACAGGATTCGGTAGATGACTAATATCTAATATAGCAATACTCCCTCGTTTAACAATATCAAAAACAGAAACACCAGTTTTATCAAAAACACCCCAGGATTCAGCAGTTGTTAAAAAATTCTCAGCAGCATCCTTAACAAGACCACTGCATCTCTCATCACCCCTAATACATCCAAGCAACTCAGAAATAGAAAAACATCCTTGTTCCTCCTGCATTTTGATAACAGAACGCGTTAAAGCGATACCTACAGGATCAGTAGGTTTTATATTAAAAAGTTGACACCAATGAAAAGGTGAAAGCTCTGATACTCTAATTGAAAAACTATTTACGTCGATCTTATTCCTCCTATACAACTCTACAAACTTCTTCGGTACAAAAAGATTAATCTTAAAACCCTCTGGTTCAAAATCCCATTTTTTAAGTATTTCAACATCCTCAGTATTTGAAAAACGCATAGTCCAATAGATGCCAAGTGTATCAATAACAACAACACCAAGGTTATCGCGGGTTTCTTTTTCAAGTCGCCCGATTTCTTCTATAAAAACACCTATGGTATAAGATTTACCATACCCTCTTTTACCACATATCAACACAACATGGGGATGTAAAACATCAAGATGTACATTTGCACCAAGAGAAGAATCAAGAGCATAATACCGTCCAATGTTTAATGTACCACCTACTGTTTTTTTCTCTCTGCGACCTAGTACATAATATTTCTCAGTAACTCTCATCTGAGTTCTAGAGTTAACACTCATAATTATACCACAAATTTTACAAACTATTTATCTTGTTAAATATAAATAAAAATTAGACAGTACATAAATAAATATCTTATGTTACTATAATAACAATTCTATATAAACTATGTAACAATTTATTACATAAACATTATAACAATAAACTACTCTATATTCAAATAAAAACACATAAAATTATTTATTTCTTTGAATTTAGAAAAAAAGGGGAATGCATGGATAAAAAAATAAACTGTATTTATAACGCTATTAGACGATCAGGAAACAAAACTATTATTATAAACTGTAGAAACTGTAAAAATGGGAATTCCACTATTTTCGATAGCACATGTCGAACTAATATATTCTCTATTTTACAAACAGAAAACAATGTAACAAGGGTGATACTAAATCATGCATTTGTCAAAGTCTTCAGAGGAGATGAACTACAGGTTTTAAAGAATCTAAACAACTTTATTGAAAACCTTAAAATGTACATCAATTCGCAGCTACCACAAGAAAAACTTAAAAACTGCATATCTTGTAACCAAGAAAGACACAAAAAGTTACAAAAAATATTTGAAACAGCACAAAAGGATCCATTCTCTGCTTTTTTAAAACTTAAAAAATTATATGAAACAAAAAACAACAACACTTTAAAAGAGTGCTCAACTTGTGAAGAAAAATATAAAAAAATGATATGGGAGATATTCACAAAGAGTGAACTTTCGAAATATATAAACGAGGATATACCCAATAGCGATTTATTTTATAGAAACTATATCCGTCCTTATGTTCGACCTGGTTTCATTGACTCGTACATACAGCTTGAACCACCACCGGATGCTGTTTTCCTTGAATCTTATGAGGTAAAACGTAAAGGATGTCGACCTGTAAATATAACCTTGTATGTTTTAAAAACACGACCTGAGAAGTTATATTTTATAATCCCATCTGAATATGATCTACCACGTGGGGAATTATTTTTATTAGAAAGAGTTAGAGGATACCTTTCGCGTCATAGACCAAAAGACGTTTCGTTTATGGATGCTGAGTCAGCTCGTGAATATTTCCAACGACTTGGTAAAAAAATAATTGCTAGATTTGCAGAAGAGGAAAATTTGAATCTTAGTGTACCACGTATAGAATATCTCGCTGATGTTTTTTCACGGTACACAGCAGGTTTTGGAATACTAGAAGATCTTTTACTCGATACACGTATACAGGATGTTTATGTTAATGCACCTGTGGTAAACAATCCATTGCATATTGTA